>JAYTOT010000091.1:0-6515 GCA_043747645.1 Pseudomonadota bacterium
GTGAGATGGAGAGAATAATGGAAAAAGAATTTGTATTTCATCGGGTTATAAAGTCAGACCTGGACTTCTGCAACATGCAGAAAAACCGCAACCGCCTGACCAAAGGTGTCGTTCAGGCACGCGGAGGGCGATTTGTTATCTACGGTCGCCGCGACACAGGTAAAACCTCCATCGTCAAGAGCCTAGTTATTCCACATTTCCGCAAGCATCACCTTAGTGCGGGAAAAGAAAGTCTAGTTATTTTTTGCGATTTAATGTCTGTTTCAGACCGCACGAGTGTCTCGCAGCGGATGCGCCGTTCCCTAGAACAAGGACTTGGCAACTCTTTTCCATCGCGCCTGCTAGAAATCGCAAAATCGTTGGCAACCTTGCGGCCCACTTTGGGACTTGGTGACGACGGAAAACCAGAGCTTTCCTTAGGTACCTCCACAACTAATGCCCCGGATATTGTCGATTTACTCGACGCCATTGCACGAATTGGCAGCAACAAACCTACGTTAGTTGTTCTTGATGAATTTCAGGATCTGCACCGCGTCGCCGAAATGGAGGCGCTTTTTCGCGACGCATTTCAAAACTTTCCAGATCATATTTCGGTTGTCGTGCTGGGTTCTAAAAAACACCTGCTCTCTAAAATATTCGCACGTCCAGATGCGCCTTTAGCAGGCTGGGGTGAAGCGGTGAACATCGAGCCCATTCCTTTTGCAGAATACCATGCCTATATTGAGGAGCGCCTGAATCGACACGGCCTAACCATGCCAGCTGAGGTTTGTACGCAGTTGCAAGACAAGCTCCAACGCGTGCCTGAAGACATCAACATTATTTGCCAACAATTATTAGAGACACTTTGTGCTGCGCAAGAAAAAAAAGAAGAGCCTAATGTCGAACCGCGAGTTGTAACAAGCATCGACATCGCTAACGTAACAAACGAACACCTTGATGCATCTGCGAGTCTTTATGAGGAACTTTTGCGCCCCCTGACTTCGCGACAAGTGAAGTTTCTCACTGCGCTTGCGAAGGCTGGACGCGTTGCCGAACCGTATTCAAGCAGTTTTCTTGCACAGGCCGATTTACCCCTTGGCACAGTTCAAAAAATACTGCTAAGCCTCGAAGACGAAGCAATTATCTACCGCGATAAAGAAGGTTACAGCGTTGGAAAACCGCTTCTGGCCCTCTATTTACGCAAGTATCGATAGGGTAATTGTTAAGCAAGTTAAAAAATAGCTTATGTACCGCTTTTTCTTGTTTTTGACCTTGCCTGTCGCGCAATAAAGTGATTATCAAGTCCATTTTTAACAAACATTTTAATCACTGCCTGCCGACTGATATTTAATTCAGAAGCCATTCCATCAAGTTCGGTTAGCATAATTTCACCAAAATCAATATTCACTTTTTGAATTCTACCGTTACCTAATAAATCCTTATTTCTCACAATTTCAGAAAGCGGGACCTTTGGAATAGCTTCTCCAAATTCACCAGATAGGTCTTCTCCATCGAGAGAACGCTTTTCAATTTCATCAAGCGAAAGATGAATATGTTTTGTCATAAAGCTTCCTTTCTGCACCAATAACGTCCCAAAATGTAATAATCCATACTCGTGTCTTTTTGAGCAATGCAATTTTATCGTCATCCCAATCAAACACTATAGTCATACATCCACCACAGTAAAGTATAACAGTTATATCGAATCGTTAAGTTAGAGTCAATGAATAAAATTTCTAATTCTCACCGTTTTCTAGAAAAACTCATTTTTGCAGTGCCACATGCCGACATAGGGAATAAGCGGGCCAAAGAGCCTTCAAAAAAGGACGCAAATGAATAGAAAATGGAACCTGAGAACCATACAATATCTGGCCTGCATTTTGGCAATATTTCCGGCCAATGCCCAAGCACCGCAGCATGTATCGTCGTTGGCAGTGCTTGCCGACAGGCTTTCGTTTTTAATGACCGGTGTGCCTGCCACTGATGACGATAAAAACGCAATTTTAAATGGAACACTCTCACCGGCTGCATTTGCCGAAAAAAACAAAAAGCACCCCCGTTTTGAATTAAATCTGGCACGCTACTGGGGTTCGTTATTAAAACTCCGATTGCCTGTTAATTTGTTCAGTGTATCTACACATAAAGTATACAAAGGCAGTCAATACACCGTGGGCCAGGAAATGGGCGGAGCAGAAACCCACTTCTACTACAGCCCCGACGATAATTCACTCAATCCCATCGAAAATATTGTGCTACCAGTAAATGCACCCAATCAAAAAGCGCTGTATCCAGCTGGCCGCAGCTATGGTCGGTTTTTAATGCGCAGCAAAGGTGGCGGCCCTCAATCAGAAAATCCGTATTTCGTTGGCGATACGGGACACGAGGCAGCACCTCCTTTTTGCCCCGGATTTAACTTCGATAAGCCCGATTCTGACGACATGAAATGCCTTTACGACCCCCAAGACTCATCGTGCGGCAAATACAGAGCACCAGCCGATTTTTCATGCGATAGCTCTGCACAAGTGAATTTTTCGCCAAATTGGGATGGCTGGCAGGCGGGAAAATCGATAAAAGTATGCCCAGGCGTGGCACGAAATTGCTCTATAACTTTTCCGGGTTCGGACAAAATGCGTTGCAAGCCCAATCAAAAACTTGCATCAGGAGACTTTGACATTCGACTGCTCACCGACGCAAATGCCAACAAAGGTTTTTGCGAATCACTTTTAACTAAGATGAAAAAGTACGGTGGATTTTGTGCAAACACACCGCTTACAAACATTGCACTCATACAACCATGGTGGGCTCCGAGCCAAACCGTGCCGGTGTGCAAGGCATTATTAGAGCCAGAAGTGTGCGGGCCGCATTTAGAACGCTGCGGAATTGGTGACACATTAGCCGCGGTAAATCATGGCTTTACCTACGACTCCGATACTTTTTACCCGCAAGTGGTAGAAGGATTTTCATTAGAACCGGGAATATTAATTGCAAAAATAGTCACTGAAGATAAGTCTTGGAATGATACTGTTACCATAAAAGAAAGTGTCAGCAATGGCGCAATGGAAGAAATGATTGCAAGAGCTCACCCTAAATTTGCAAATCGCCCATCTGTTGTTGAACTCAATCAACCTGCAGGAACCTATAAAACAGCAAACAATGAATCTGTATTTGGAGCGCCCAGAAGCCCCGAAGACCAAAAATTCAACTGGAGCAAGCGCAGCGATTCAGCTTCTGGAGTGCTCACAACAATGGCATTTTTAAATACCTTTAACGGAAATCGAGCTAAAGTAAACGGAGCTTACGAAGCATTTTTGTGTAAAAAATTCGTGTTACCTTCTGGAATAAAACCGCAGCCAGATTTTGAAACAGACCTCACCAAAAAAGCGGTGTGTAGCGAATGTCACAAAGTACTCGAACCCATGGCCCAACTAGCCAATAAATGGCAACACAAAGACAATAATTTTGCCTATGAATCTGAAAAAATGTCGGCTGGAAATTTTAGAGGTCAAATGGGCAACGACCTCAGCGATTTTGGAAAAATTCTCACATTGCAGCCAGAATTTTCAGGATGCGCCGTGGCACGCACATTTGAATTCTTTGCCGGCAGGGCGATGAATAAAAAAGAATATTCGATTCTTTTTCCAAAACTTCTCGCCACGTTCGAAAAAAATGGCCGTAAAATTTGGAGCATGGTACCCGCAATATTGGAGTCTGATGCTTTTAAAGGTGCAGCACAATGAATAAATTTAATTCGCCATCGCAATTATTCAACCTAAAAAATTTTTTAATTTCAATTTCACTCATTTCTGCTTTTGTTACTTTATCGTGCCGCAAAGGTTCTTCGCAACAGCTCACAGGAACCGAAACCAAGCGCAGCAACATTGAAAAGCGTGAAGTTGGCGTGCAGTGGGGAGCGCAATCTACCATTGCAGGACGCTCCCCGGCTGATGGCGACAAACCTTCAGGTCACGATCCAATTTTAGAAATGGGCGACGCCAAACTATCAAATGCCATTCCAATGGCCATGAATATTCTTAATTTGAGCGACGAAAATGGAATATCTCCTTTGGCATTGGATTCCGAATTCTTAATGATCCGCATGCAAAAAATATTTGGAAATATGCCGCGAAAAGACAACGAAATTATATTTACATTAGAACAAAATTCGCGCATGGGTGAAGCTGTTCCCACCAACCGCAAAGGAATCGGCTATCGGTTTGGAAGGCCAGAATCAATCGAAGCCGACGCGCTACAGGTTTGGCGAGAATTTTTTGGTGATGCCTGTAGCAAAAAAATTGATGCAGAGTTTTCTTCTCCCAATCAGAGTAATTTACTCATTAAATCGACCACTGAAACTCCGAACACTGCCACAATTAATTCATTTATGACACTCCTATTTGGGTACGCGTCGCCAACTGGAAAGCCGCACAATGGCGCCATGGAATACGCTGAAGCAATAGCCGATATTCGAGCAAAAGCACCAGAACAAAATAAAGAAGAAGCAATTAAAAATACAACAATATTAGCGTGTATTCATATTGGCACCGATGCAAGGACTCTTTACAAATGAAAAAAAATGAATTTGAATTGCAATCACGTCGCAGTTTCTTGCAAAATGGTCGCAGTTTTTTAACCGGTTTAGCCGGAATGGAACTCATACGCCATTCCGAAATCATATGGAAACAAAGTAACAGTTTGCTGTTACCTTCAGTGGCCCAAGCAGCACAGGAGGCAAACAAGAATTCACCGTTTCTCATTTATATTCATTTGCACGGTGGTTGGCATGGCTGGACCGGTGGAATATTTCAACCGACTGTCGCGGGAGTTGAAGGATTTCCAATGGGCGCCTTTCAGCCCGGAAAAATTTCTGGTTCCAACAACCCCCACGCCAATCGACATTTTGCAACGGGGCCTTTTTTATTCAATTCGTATTCTAAAGTACTCTCTGACGTAGCTAATAATCTGGTTATAGTTGCTGGAAACGCTCGAACCGTAGGGCACGACGACGGAGCGCTCTTACAAAGCTCCGGTTCTAAAACAGCAGGCAACAGTGGCTCACCCACATGGCCGTTAGGAATTGCTTCGGTGCGCGAACGCTATTTCGACGATTTAGGATTGGTCGTTGCACACAGTCGCGATGCACACACGGGAGCAACTGCAGCAAATTCAAGACTTGTCCGAGCCAGCAATCAAAAAAACTTTGCTTATGCTTACGCAGAATACAGCCGCGCACGCAGTATTTCTCCTGAAATAAAAAATCGTTTTTCTGACATCTCTGGAAAAATGTCGACATCATTTAATGGAATGGCACCGCTTCCACAAAATAAATCGGACATTCTTAAAAACACTATGAAAAGTATTGACGAAGGACTCACTGCCGAAATTGCAGCGGACCCCGCCGATAAATCTAACCCCGAAGCCACAGTGAAAAATCCAATTTTATTGCAATTGCAACAAGAATTGAGTTATGAAAAATTAAAATTAGCTTTAAGCAACAGCATGAATTCAAATGGTGAAGATTTAGGCCTTAAAGGCACATTGATTCAACTCGAAAGCAGAAAAGATATCTATGTCCGCTTTTTAGAAAGCCTTCAACTAGCAGGACTTTTGGCGTACACCGGAAAAGCCAGTGGCATGTGTCTCGACTCTGGCGACGTGCTCGATGCCCATGGCGGTGGCGCATGCGTCACAGATGCACAGTCGTCGGCAATTTTATTGGCAAGCCTAACACTCTTTTGGAAGTGGATTGCCTCTCAAAAACTCGACAAAAAAACAATGGTTGTAGTGAGCTCCGATTTTTCGCGATCTCCATTTAATTTAAATTCTGAAAATCGAAGCATTTTCGTAAATGGAGTTGAAAAACAAATTATGACTCCCGGAACTGACCACTGGCCAGTAGTATACACACTTATATTGTCTGGCGCTCTTACCCCTGGAAGAGTGGGAGCTTTTTTAGACTCTGGCACTTGCTGCGGCACAAAATCGCGCGATGGCACTCCGGCGCCCGATATTCCTGCTTACACATCGACTCAAATTGTGTGTTCTGCGGTGCTTAAAGCTTGGCCAGAATTATGGTCGAATCGACCAGTTGCCAATGGTTGGCGTGCACTTAAAGAGGTTTGGCCCGATTTTCAAGAATCGGATTTAGTGGCTGAACTTCTTATTTAAATTTTAAAAAGAATCTTTGAATCTGTCAATAATTCAGTATCGCCAAAAAAAAAGTGCGCATTGTTGGAGTTATCGCTAAAGATATTTGCGCAAAATAAATTGCTACAAGCAAGATTCAGCAGAATTCTCGGACCTCTCTGTTCCACTTTTCTCAATTGCAACTCTCAAACAATCTCCAGAATTCAGATTTTTTGAAACAGCAGAATCTAGAACCAATTTAAATTCAGACCCTTCGCGACTTAAAGCGGAACTCGTATTTGCTATTTTAAGATATAGTTCTGCAGTGCTTCCCAGTTTTGTTTTTCGAAAAACCACTACATTAAAATCGCCTGTTTGATTGTGCGTAAAAGACATTTCTAATTGTTTTTGTG
>JAYTOT010000092.1:0-5110 GCA_043747645.1 Pseudomonadota bacterium
GGCTGGAGCGCCGCCACCCGCGAAATAAAACCAAATCCACCAGATTTTAATGAATCTTGGGACAAAGTGATCTCCTACTTAGAGCGGGAGCGATTGTGAATTCATCCAATTAATCTTAAAATAACTAAATTAATGTGGATATTTTGAGTTTTATTTGGTAGAATATTTGCGAGCCAATAAAAACCAGAGGACCCAAATCATGGGCCATTGGTTTTTATTTTTGCCATAATCTCTTTATGGGAGATTTAATGAAAATCTAAAACCAAAGAAATGTTTTAGATTTTTGCCCAGTACTTTGATTTCTTTTTCTTAGAAAACAAAGATTTAATTGAAAATCGTATTGAAAAAGTCTTTGACAATTCTACTCCCCATGATTCACAGTTTATGAATCATGAAAGATATCTCGGTCAGCAAGGGGTGAGGACTAATGAAAGAACCGGGGCTTCGAGGGCAAGACGTTCTCACGCTTCTCAGGCTATTTGTTGGTGCAGCCGATGGCGCGACGGATTGGGCCCTCCAAAACCGACCCCAGCCTGCCCACTTCAAATTAGGACTCCAGAAGTCGGATGGAGTCATGCCGTTAGAGGTCAATCTTAACCAAAAAGCCCTTTCTCAAGAGCTTGGAATTAGCCCAGCAGAAATGAGTGGTGTGGTGCTGAGGTGCAAAAATTTAGGACTTCTAAACCCAGATTTTACGGTGCAGTTGCAGCCTTTTTTTAAACTTCTCGAAAATGGCCTGCGTTATTTTCTGCCAACTCTTGCTGGTAGAGACAGCTTGGGAGTCCCTACAGCCTGGGGAAATCCAACGGTGGCAAAAATATTAAGAGGCCCTGCGGGACGCACGCCAGTGTGGGCGGCGGACACGGGCGAGGTCCACGGCCTACCGTAACTCCACTCTTTCGCTCGGTGCCGTATATCGCTCCACAGCACCCTAAACTTTATGCAGCACTTGCTGCTGTTGATTTGTTACGTTTGGGTGGCGCGCGAGAAGCAGAAGTTGGTTTGGAAGTGTTGCGAGATTTGAAAGCATGAGTTCATTTGATGAAAAAAAAGATATGCACGTACAGGGGGGGGTTATCAGGCGAAAAAAAACCCCGGGTTCATCACCAACGCTGAGGATGGGAGAGGATAGCCCGAGGACTCAACTGCTTTATCGGCCATCAATAGAAATAAATCAAGGGGCTTTACGTGACTTATAAAGATTTTTTGTCACAGAAAAGGTTGGCGACGTTTCGCATAACCGATCAATATAGCGCTGAAAAGGTGCGCAAAGGCTGAGGCAATATTACCACAGAAACTATTTTTATTAGCAATATTGTTTAGATAAATGGCGCATATTTATTTTAAATAGTTGCTTAAAATAAAATAATTTCTCTACTTGTGGCACTCTCGAATTTTAAAGGCTTCTGTAGTATTAACTGCACGCGATGCGCGCCGGTGCAATGTGTTTTGAAAGAGTATCCAGCCCGTCGTGGTCAACGAGTTCACCACGCTTGCAAGAGGAAAATCCTCTCTCTGAATGAAGCCTGGTTCAGAAAGATCTGCAATGTAACCAATAATATCTTCGCTATCAGTGTCGAATCGTAATGGTGGAATCGGGAAGCTTCGGTCCGAAGTTAATCCCCAGGCCGCTGCAAATTTCTGCTTAAGTTCATGAGGCTGATTCGCAGGAACCGCAGGCATTGGTATTAAAGGTGACAAGGTGCAATAGGGTTCGACCCGGGCAATGTCACAATCAATGCTTTTCACAATCCAGTAATCGGCGGAATAGTCTGACCTGGCCTGCCCAGGAATAAGTACAGATTTTGTCGAGATGATATCGCCTTGAAGAAAGGGAAATTTGTTATTGTTTTGAGTAATTTCATTGTTGGGCCACACCTGTTCCCTTATGTTTTCCCATTCTATTGGCATTTGCAGAATTGACATCCTCCCCTACCTAAACATTCGCATTTAGCTCATGTTTTGAGGCAGAGGATTCCCTGGATCTACGCCGGTATTTCGGAGTAGATTGGCAGCGCACAATGCCCTGTGCGGGCTCTGGAAAATAGTTGCGAAGTATATTTTTCGCAGCATTGATGTCTCGGTCGTGAACGACCTCGCATTTTCCGCATTTCCATTGCCTTACTCCTAGCCCAATCCGGTTTTCTTTTGAATGTTTCCATCCGCAAGAAGAACACGTCTGGGTAGAATCCCTTTCGGAAACTTCGAGATATGTCGCGCCAGCTCTTGGGGGGACGCCCAGTCCCTTGTAGCGCAACATTGATTTAAATGCACCTAAAGAGGTGTCTAGAGATATTCCAGAAAGCTTTTTATTTCGATTCATAAACTTGCAGGGCACATCACCCATGACAAGGATTTCAGATCGGCCAACCAATTTTGTAGATTGTTTGTGCAGATAATCTTGTCTTGTATTGGCGATTTTGGCTGCAATATTTGCCATCTGTTTGGCTTTGGGAAGTTTTTCGTATCGGTTTGATTTTGCAGCTTTGCGACGCGCAAATTTTCGAGTGCGTTCTAATTTCCTTATTTTTTGCAGATGTCTTGCTCTTAAATTGGGTCGATCTATTTTGGACCCATCGGACATTGTAGCAAGGGTTTTGATTCCAGGGTCGATTCCTAAAACAGCAGTTCCTTTTTGACTCACCAGCAATTCAGAAGAAAAAGTGATACTAATATACCATCTGCTTCGTGCATCCTGATTGAACGAGCCGCATTTGACAATGGCATCTGAAGGAAGTTTACGAGAATTCCAATAGCGGAATTTATGGCCACAGTATTTTACATTAGCTGCAGAAACTTTAATGCCAGCCGCCTTAAATGGCACCCAGCCCAACGACTTTTTTCCTCGCCAACGCAATAATTTTTTAAATTGAATGCGTCTTGTGCAGTATTCTTGGGTGATTGCTTGAACAGTTTGCGAGTGGAGTTCCAATTCTTTGGAAGAACCTGCCACCAAAGCATCGAGTTCAAAACTCGATAAAAAATTAGGAATTCCTATTTGTTTTCCAGTTTTTTTATCTACAATAATGCGTGCAGATTTAGCACCCAAAGCGTCACGCGTAGTGGCTTTTGCAAAATTCCAAACTTGATTTACTGAGCGACTCATTTTTTCAAGTGTTGTGCCACTAGCTCCGCTATCCTTGATTCTAAATTTCCAAGTAGTGAGCATATCAGTGCGCCTCGGGGGCGGCTTGTTGCTCAATATATGCCTTTAGAACCTCAAGGGGAGCGCCACCCACGGTGCAAATAAAATAAGAGGGAGACCAAAGGGTTTCTTTGCCCCAAATCGCTTTTGCGACCTCTGGAAACTCGATTTTTAGAAGCCGACTTGTGGCAGATTTCAAAGAATTGATAAATTGGCACGGCTCTGTGCGAGGCATAGTACTGATTAAAAGATGAATATGATCGGGTTCGCCATTCATTTCTTCTATTGTGACACCTTGAGCGGCGCCTATTTTAACAGCGATTTCTTTGAGTCGTTCTAAAATTGCTTTCCGGACAAATGCTTTTCTGCGGTACTTCACGACAATAATGACGTGGTACTTTAATGAAAACACAGCATTTCGGTTTCGTTCTAGTTTCATAAAGAAAGGATACAGCCGAACTTCAAAAATATCAACTTATTGTTTTAAATAAAATCTACTATTAAAATCAACCGAGAGAGGTTTGGTGTTCAAACCCACTTGCGAGCATAACCCTCCTAGCGTCGGGTTTCATGCCCTCGTGAGGTTTGCAATTCACAACTTTGCACCTTTCGATGCTACAGTTCTTTTCAAACGGCTTATATCCCCCAGCTATTTGCAAGGGCAAATTGAGCAAGGGGCTTTACGCCTTGATTTGGTAACGGAGCTAAGAATTCTCGCCGATTTTTTGTACTTTTTACTTCCGCAAGCAAGTTTCGAATTTTTTTAAAAGTGTCTTCGTTGTGAATGGAATGAGCGAGGTTTCCTACCAGCCCCAAAAATTCCTCATTTTGCATTGAGCTTGCCCGTCGATCTTAACGTTTTACATTTCGTCATTTTCAATTGAGGTCTCCTTTTCTTCTAACGAAAGTGGAGATATATTTTGCGATTTATTTCTCGTAACTAAGTGAACTTGAGTTTGAACATTGCCAACAATGCCTCTGAGAACTCGAAAAACTTTTTGAGTAAGCGCCCCATCTGCATGGGGTGGCGATTGCTCAAGGATTTCCAATTGCGCCACCAACAGGTCTAAATTATGACGTATTACAGCTTGTCCACCCTCAATATCACGTGTGATATTGAGCAGATTTTCAAATGAGTCTTTTCGCATTAAAACCATTTCACAATCTTCAAGTCGGCGGTCTTTTAAAATCTGCACGCGGTTTGGTTCTTTTTTCCAAAGATCGCGTACCTGATTTACGTTCCATGATCGCACCACCGGCCAACCGACATCATTTGCAAAATTAAATTTCAACTCTTTTGCTGGCAATAAAAAGCCACGCTCAGCATTCGCAACAAAAGCCATGACTCTCTCCTTTCCAAAATAAGTGACCTGCGAATCCCATGTCTCAAGTCTAACTTTATTATCGGCCTATTTCTCAGATTTTCAAGTTTTTTCTCAGATTAATTGCTCAAATTGTTTTTAGTATTTAATATTACTGATTTTTTTTCTGCGTTTTGTGTAGAAATAAGTGACGCTAAAAAATTTTCCGACGCTTGAATTGGATAAAATTTTCTGCAATTTGTCATAAGTGCCATTATCTAAACAGATTTTTTGCGGCGTAAAAAGCTTTCGCTTGCGATTCTTTTAAAAGAATCGTATCTTTAGAAAGCATCAATTCGGCCGATAAGGAGAACAAGAGATGATGATATCGAAAGAGCAACCTTAAGAAGGCAGCGGTTTTTGAGAAGGTAATTCCAATTTATCAAGTAAAAATAAAGAGAAGGAGTTATGCCGCATGGAAAAGAAAATAAATTTAAAACCTGTTGACGACGTGTTTAAGAAGTTCCTCACATCTGACGAAATCTGTGCAGCAGATGCAGAAGCTGATGAAGAATTAAAAGTTCTTCGCGCGCTGCAAGAAGATATTTCAAAATTTGTAGTTTCTGTGATGAAAAAAAGGGACTTGGGTTTTCGTGCATTTGCA
>JAYTOT010000093.1:0-62925 GCA_043747645.1 Pseudomonadota bacterium
ATGGCCATATCTCCACTAAAGAAGCAAGACAGATTTTGGGTTTAGGGAGTTCTCAGTCCGAAGTCGTTCAACTCTCTCGAGTGTTCAGTGAGTGGAGAGAGTATGGGTTTGTGGAGCAAGTGCGCAGAGGCGAATGGAGATTCAATGCGAGCTGAGTTGCATTAAGAGCATTGGTTGCAGAGCATTTAGGCATATCTTTGGAGGGGCATTTTTCGGTATTGGTTGGACGTGACAGCATTGAGAGTCTTTTTTAGGTCGGCCTTTCGATTCATATTTAGCAACGGATTCAAAAGTATGTTCTTCAATTATGTGAAATTTTAAATTTTCAAATGCTAATTTGATTGCAGATTTCAAATCATATTCGCAATAAAAATATTGCTTCTTTGGTTTGTTTATTGTCCTGTTTATTAGAGTGTCTTCTTTGGCAACAACCTTAGTTGAATTCTTGGTTGCCAAAGCCATTTTGGAATCACTTTTGACGATAATATATTTCTGCTGAATGTCATATTTTGAAACAACTACCTCATACAAATGTAATTTTGTTCGTTTTTCGCCTTCAGTGTCATTACAATAAATCACTCATTTATCTTTATTTTCAGGACTTAACCCAGACAATTAATCGCAATGGCTTGAATAGCTTGTCCTGTGCCTAAAATTTCTCTCGAATGACAGTGCCGGTAAAATTTAGCATTTGGCTCAAAAAAGTATATTTTCAAGCTTATCAACCAATACCTTTCTTTTTTCCAACGTAATTTTCTGAATATTTTTTTGTTTCCATAGGATGCCAGGAAAAAATTGGACCTGTGGATTAAAAAACAGGCTCCAATCTGCTTGGCCTTGCTTGAATTTCAACAAAAAATTGCGCTCAAAGTTTGTCAAATCATGTAAAATTGTTGCGATAAGTCGACGACCTGCATTTTGAAGTTGCTCAATGGTTAGATTTATTGCTGACATTCCCATAAATTCTGTAGAATACAGTGCTGTTAAATCTTGCCAATTTGGCCGAAGGAGTTCATTCATGGGGCGATTGTGGCTCATGAGATACACAAGAAATGTCTGCCTTATTTTTGGAGTTATACCCTCATTTTCTAAGAGTAAATGGATGTCGAAAAGGTCTCGCGGGTGCTGCCTATCGAGGGCAGCGCAAATTTTTCCTGCATAGATATCTTCAATACTCGAAACATTTGCAGTGATGGAGACGCCAAAATGTTCCCTGCACTGTTGAGAAAGACTCCGCTCCGAAGGCGCAAAAACAGAACCGCGCAAGATGTAATTTGGCTCAATCTTTACAATTGTATTATTGACTTCAACAAGTATTTTAATTTCCTTGCCTGAATCAAATGGCTTTGTAGGTTTTATCACGGACCCTGGAACGGCATTTTTAATATCAATAGAGGCTTCTCGGAGAGCGTTATTTATGTCAGCAATAGTTTCAGCTCGCGGTGCGATGGGGAGATATGTTAGGTCTATATCAACGGAGAGCCTGGGAAGTTCACGAATAAATAGATTGATCGCTGTACCTCCCTTTAATGCAAATTTTGGATTCCGGAGGACTATAGGGAGAATTTCCAACAGGGAGCGAACTTGATTTTCATAATTTTTGCCAAATTTTTCAAACATCAGGTTCTTCTTCCATTTGTGGCACCGTGATTTGATAACGAGCGTCGAGCCGGCCGTTTTTTATAACTACGCGTTTGCCGCGGCCAAGCGACACTTTAAATTCATCAATGTCCCTGAGCCAAGGATGCCCGTGTTTTTGGGCCAGAAAAAGAAAAATTCTGCAAACGCGAATTGAGTTGCAATTCTCCAGCAGGTTTTGAATATGTTTGCCATCCAATGTTGTCAGGCTCTCAAAAAGTTCATCGATTTCTTCAAACCGATGCCATTTGCCAATGAGGTAAATTGCTTCTAAAATTGCTCGTTCTCTGCTTGCCACTTGCACTGTAAAGCCATCAACCTCTTTTGTGCGAATTGAGTGATTTAGCTTAGAAGCCAAAAAATGCGTTTGGACAAGTTTAGGCTGTACATCCCAAACTCCGCTCATAAACCACTTAGGGAGTTTTACTTTGGCAGAGCTAAATAACCACGCTGCCCCACCAGCCCCTAAGCTCAGATATTGGGACACCCCAAAGATATCAAGGGCGGAGCGGCCTCCAAAATATATTGGGACTTTAGTAAGTGAATTGATTGCTTGAACAGCGGATACAAAGCTTGGTTTTTCCTCGCCTTTGACGTAGGCTCCCACGCCAAGCTGGCGAAGCACGGCGTTTTGTTTAAGGTAACTTGTCAACCGTGCAGAAACCCCAATAGCTCTAAGTTGGGAGGCCGTAATAACCTCTCCGGCCTTCAACCCCAAAAGGAGCCGCCTTGTAGCTTGATGGGTTGAATTGACCGGGTTCATAATTTCCTCCATAGCTTACATTTTACGTAATGTGTGGGGCTAATGTCAAACCTAAGGTTTAATTTTTCTTCTGTAAATTACATTTTATGTTATTGATAGGGGAAATTGTAAACCATTTGGATTTCAATGAGGCGGGTTCAATTGCCCTTATTTTTGACCTTGATGATATTTACACCTTCTTTGTCAGGGCAGACATTCCAGAAGAGCACGGTGCGCGTGTCGGCACGCATTATCGTCAAGTCAATCTCTGTTCGGCCAGTTTCCTCACTCACACAGCCTTCTCGGCGCTTTCCGTCAACACAATATTGGACAAGGCCGTTGACAGAATGGCGAATTCATCACCTTTTGAGAAAAATCGACTCAGAGTTGGGCCCCGTTGGCTATCTAAGTCTGGCGTGGCCCTGTAAAAGTGGACGGTTACATATTTCTCGAAAGCTCAGACTCCAAATGGCTGATTCTTATTTATAGAAAAGCGAGGGATTAGCTCACCGGGCAAGAATTCTGAAAAATTCCGCCGGGTGTTGCAGAATCCGTGGCCCTCATCACATAGCTCTTGACGCGTGACACTCCACTCTCAGAGGCGTTGGTCGTTCTGTCGGTGGCCAGCTTAATTTCGCTTTGTGAATAAACGTATTTTGATTTGCAGAATCAACCAGTCAAATCTGTAGACGTGAATTAAAAAGTCACCTGAGCCTGCCGCTATTTATGAAATCGAACTATAGATGGCAATTATCAACAAAGTTGAGCATTGATATATTGACTTTTTTTTTACAATCGACTGCTGCGCTGTTACGTTATATTTGTGACACTTTAGAACAATACGCAAAATAAAATCAGATTTAAACTGCTAAAGGGTTGAAATGGGAATACACTTGCCTGGCCGCGAAAATCAAAACTTAGAATGGAAAGCATCGTGGAACGATGACTATCTCAAATGGATTGCGGCATTTGCAAACTCCGACGGCGGCGTGCTTGAAATTGGGCGCAATGACCGAGGCGCAATTGTGGGCGTCGCCAATGCGAGTCAACTTCTCGAAATAATATCCAACAAAGTTCGCGACCTGCTTGGTATTATTGTTAAAATAGAGCTCAAAGTAGAAATAAACAAAGAGTACTTAGTGGTAACGGTAGAGGCTTATTCCAACGCCATCAGTTATAAAGGGCAATATTTTTCTCGTTCCGGCAGCACTATTCAAGAGCTTAAGGGGGCTGCGCTAGATAGTTTTTTGTTACGTAAAATGGGCATACGGTGGGATGCCATGCCTGTGCCTCATGTTGAAGTTGCAGACCTCAATGCAGCTTCTATAAACGAATTTAGGCTGCTCTCTGTAAATAGCGAAAGAATACCAGAGCTGGCGCAAAAAGATTCGTTGCCAATTTTTATCGAAAGGTTGCGCCTCACCGAAAACTGGCGGCTAAAACGTGCTGCATTGTTACTTTTTCATTCAGACCCGGAAAGATTTGTTTCGGGTGCGTTTTTTAAAATCGGCTTTTTTCGAACCAATTCAGATGTGTTGTTTCATGACGAAATTCGCGGTAATTTATTTCATCAAGTCAATTCAGCTATTGACATTGTCACTACAAAATATCTAAAGGCTGCCATTTCTTACCCCGATGTTATGCATCGAGTTGAAACTCTTCCCGTACCTAGAGCCGCCTTACGAGAAGCAATTTTGAACGCCGTTGTACACAAAAATTATAGTGTTGCTGCACCAATTCAAATGAGTGTTTACTTCGATAAATTGATGCTCTGGAACCCCGGCACTTTGCCGGATGGTTGGAATATATCCAAGCTCATGGGAAAGCACTCGTCCGTGCCTCCAAACCCAGATATTGCAAATGCGTTTTTCAAAAGTGGACTCATTGAGTCTTGGGGCCGAGGGATTGAGAGAATTATGGAGGCTTGTCGTGGCGCGGGATGCCCAGAGCCTCAGTTTGAGCTGGAAACGGCAGGTTTTTGGATTACTTTTCCGTTTTCAACTACTGCTAAGGTCGGTGATGGGGTCGGTGATGGGGTCGGTGAAAAGTTATTTCTAAGTGATTCAATCCCTGGCATTGGGGCAGTGACAGAAAATAAAAGTGTGCGTTTGACTGTTAATCAGGAACAAGTTTTGCAATTTCTGAATAGAGAGCCCCAACTTACTACAGCAGAACTCGCAGTGAAAATAGGAATATCAAAACGTAAAACTGAGGAAAACATTGCAAAACTCAAAAAAATAGGCCGACTTGAACGTGTGGGAACTGCAAAAGGTGGGTATTGGAAAGTTGTGCAAAATTAAATTAAATGAATAATCGGTACGTTCATTAAAGCATTATGTTCAAAACTAAAGACCATGCATAATTCACGACATAAATGCGTTTTTACTGTGAAAGCTTTTTAAAGGCAATGAATAAAAGCATGGTCCTAACGCTCGTTGACAATGAGCGAGGAGTGGCATATCCGCTCGACTTTGCCATGTGCTTTAACGTTGGCACGCCTGGATATATCAAAGGTCATGACCTCTGCATAAAATTAGTGCTGGGCGTCATTTCAGAAGGATTTCCACCGTTGTTTACGACTGTCGATTCATGCCCTTTGGAGCATGAGCTGTCGAGAAATATGTAACTGTCCACTTTTTCGGGGCCACACCAGAAAATTCCGTTACTTCGAGCCATTAAAACTGAACAAAACTATCCTGAAATGCTTTACTTTTGCAAAGTGCTTTAGTAAACTAAAGTTGTGCCGATCGGGTTTATCTTGGGGATCTGCTGCGCGACTTGGCACATGGTGGACCCAGAGCACGTCCCAAAGTGTTTAAACATCTCGCAGGACTTTTGTGGGAGTGTCGTGATCTTCGCAGTCCTGGAGCAGGATTTCGGATTTATTTTGGATTTGATGGTGATGTGATTTGCGTTGTGGTTGCAGCCGGAAGCAAAAGCTCGCAAAGCCGAGATATTGTGACTGCAAAAAAACGCCTAAAAATGAAAGAGGAAATTTAAAATGAAATTCGAGGCAAAAGAGATTGCAAAGTATCAAACTCTTGAAGAATTTGAAAATGAAGTGTTTAGTGAAAAAGAAAGAGAAGATATCCGCATCCGCGCAGAAAAGAGAGCGAAAATCCGCAACCAGATGTCTGAATCCATTTCAAAATCAGTCGCAGCATACATGGCGCGTGAAAAAATTGGATTCAATGAACTCACACGGCGTCTTGAAATGAGTTCAGCGACGTCGGCAAAAATTTTGCGTGGTGATGCAAATATCACGCTTGATACCTTAGCAGCTGTTTCTATTTTGCTAGGTTTAACTCCGCAGATTTCTCTGGTCGAATAATTTCAGAGGAATGCTGCTCGAAGGAGAAGAAAGCATATTTTTTGGCCGTTTGGACTCACAAAACTTGAAAATTGTGGGTTGGATGCAGATATTAGGTCGTGTGGTAAAACAGCTTGAAATATTTATTGGCAGAATGAACAAGATTCTTGGCGTCTCAATGGAAACAATATTGATGGTTTGTTGAAATATTTTGTTCGAATTAATCGCAACAATTCGAAGAGTACTCTCAATAAATCCTACTTTTTAACCAATTCTTCTGTGTTTCTAACAAGCACTACAATCTCACAAATATGGTCTCGAAACTCTTGTGGAGTGACAAATTTTTTGTCTAATTTTCGATGCTGCATTCCAATGCGAGAGTGACATTCGCTAAATTGTGGCGAATTTTTTGAATTTCTTTGGCATTGAGTGATTTTTGATTTTCTATAATTGTCATTTATTCTCCTAATAGAGCATATAAAATGTGATCGGAAAGATTTTCTTTGTTGAGTTTTCCGTTTGCAACCGCATTGCGCAGTTTTTTGGTGAGCGTCAGTCGCGAAATATCAAACCTACTTTCGAGGGCGCGCAGCAATTTTGGTTTGTATTTTTGAATGACATCAATTACAATTGGGATAAATAATTCTTCTTCTAGGTCTGCCAGTGAAATTTTTACGGCAGTATTGACAGGAATGTTGATGCGAATGAAATCTGAATTATTTTTGTGTTTAGAATTTAAATGACTTAAATTTGCTGAAGGCAGACAATGCTTGGGTGAAACGGTTTCAAAAACAAATTCTGGAATTTCGTGCGCCCTTTTTCGCAATGGTAACAATTCGAATCGCACTTCGCACAGGCGCTGCCACAAGTCGCGCCTAAACAAATGGGCCTCAACTTTTTGTTGCAAATTTTCGTTGGTGGCCGCGAGTATTTTGACGTCAATTTTGCGTGATTTAGTTTCGCCCAACCGCGTGACTTCTTGATTTTCCATGGCGCGCAATAATGCCTTTTGAGCGGCCTCAGACAGTAGGGCGACTTCGTCTAAAAATAACCAACCCCCCGAAGCCGATTCTAAAAGGCCCACATGGTTTGAATCGGCGCCCGTAAATGCGCCTTTTTTATGCCCAAACAACTGACTTTCGAGCACCGATTGTGAAAGTGCTCCGCAATTGATTCGCACAAACGGAGTTTGGGCAGGCAGGAGCTCCTCAATAATATCGGCAACAACTTCTTTGCCGGTGCCTGTTTCGCCATAAACGTAAATGCTGCGCACTGCTTTTTTTAATATTTGTTCGGCTCGAGCTGCAATTTGCTGCATGGTTGCGCCTGTGTATTTGAGTGATTCACCAGGTGCAATGGGAGCATGTGCCAGCAGGCTTTGGCGTTTTTGGGTACCCACATGGTAAACATTTAACAATTCTAGCGCCAAATTTTCGGGCGATTTATCTTTGGCAATAAATTCGTCGGCGCCTTGGCGCACGTATTGCAATACAACCTCAATATCTGTGATTTTTGAATACATCACAATTACGGTTTGAGGGTATTGTTGGCGCACTTTTTGTGCAAGTAAGAGGCCTGCGTGTTCGTTATCGTGCATTGCAATATCGAGGAGGGCCAATTGAGGCGCTGTTGGCCATTGATTGAGGTGTTCAAAATACAAATCGACCGATTCGAAGGTTTCGACTTCCATTTGCACCTCTCCCAAAAGAGGGCACAAAATCGCTTTGGCTTCGAGCCTGCGTTTGACGTTGAGGAGTATGGCGTTGAGGTCGTCGACGAAATGAATTTTGAATTTCATGATGTAGTGGTGTCCAGATGGTTATTTTTTAACCAAGTTTGTAGCTACAAGGGTCAATTTTCGCCTCAAAAACAACCCACAGTTTGCATCAAAAACCTTTAAAAACGAGGGTTTTTAACAATTGAGCCCTTTTGGATCGAGCGTTGCTTACATTTACTGTGTGACACAAATATGGTCAATTTTCTGAAGGGAAAAAATAAAATGACTCCTGAATCGCGACGAATATTAATTGGTATCGCGTTTGGCATAGCATTGGCGCACTTAGGCAATTTTATTTATTTTCCAATTTTAGTTTCAAAGCTGGGCACTGAACACAGTGGTACAATGGCTGGGTTTATTATTTTTTTGACTTATTTTGGAAGGCTCACGGCATCGTTTTTGTATCAAGGTTTTGCGCAGCGCCTTGGCAGCCGCAACGGAATTGTTGCAAAGTGCTTTTCCTGAAGACCAACGGCCTCGCGCTTTTTCGGTCTTTCAAATGGCTTGCCAACTTGGCGCCATTGGCGGGGCATTGTTGGGAAGCTTGCTCAATGCCTCAAATATGGCAATTGTGTTTTCAATTGTATTTGCGCTTTTTGCTGGATATTCACTCACAGTATAGCGTGTATTGGTTTTTGTATATCAATTTTATATTGGACATTGCGCTTCACATTCCAAAATTTGCTCCAACTTTATGTGTGTCGACTCCTTTTTGGATTGCGGGAACTGCGCTCCTCATATTGCAAGCACCGGTGATTTCGTAGGTGAACAAACGTATGAGTTCAGAAAAAATTATGATGCTTGCTTTTGCATTTATGAGCCTTTCGTTTTTAATGCTCGGCCTCGGCAGAATTGAATTTTGGGTGATTGCTGCCAGTGTGGCCATAGTGATGGGAGAGATTTTATTTGTGCCGGCCTTCGATTTGTGGGTGGCCAAAAAAGTTCAGCCCGAAAAACTCGCGCAGGCCATGGGCTCGATGCACTTTTTTCGGAGCTTTGGAAACATGGCCGGTACTTTTACGGCCGGCGTGCTTTTTGACCTTTCCTTTGCCGTAGGGAGCCCTGGCGTGAATTGGATTCTCATTGGTGCCTTGGCCGTTTTTGCGAGTCTTTTTATGGCCCTACAATCGGCTCCCGTGCAAGCACAAATTAAAAAACCACAAGTCTGAAATGAAACGAAAGTCCGCCTTTGACTATTGAAAAGTCTGTTGAAAAAACTTTTCAAAATTCATTTGCCCTTTAACCCCTTGGCCGACTAGACAATTTGCACACAATTTAGTAATTGCTACTCCGACTCTTGAATTAAATCTGATCAACTGGGAGGTTTAGATGTTGTTTTCCAACGTAACTCGCCGCGGGCTCATTGCTGCGGCATCGGCTTTTGCATTTGCTGTTTCTGTTCCTGCATTTGCTGAGCAAAAAACTCAAGCAGAGCGCCGCGCCGCGCAAGAATTATTTTACAATCCTGCCGATGAACCTCCTAGTATGGACCCTACAAAACAAGCGGACTCAGTGAGTGCCACATGGTTGGGGCACATCTTTGAAGGCCTTATGGCTTACGATAAAGGCAATAACATAGTAACAGGCACAGCCGACAAAATGGCCGTGAGTGCCGATGGTAAAACATACACATTTACCATTCGTAAAAATGCAAAATGGCACGATGGCAAGCCCGTAACTGCGCACGATTTTGAATTTGCATTTAAGCGCTTGGTAGACCCTACCTATGCAAGTGAATACGCTTTTATTGCCGAAACAGCGCAGATAGTGAATGCTTCCGAAATTATTGCTAAAAAAGCAGACAAAGAGACTCTTGGTGCTAAGGCGCTCAACGACACCACATTTGAAATTAAGCTCAACAATCCTGTTGCTTTTTTTCCATCGATGATGGCGTTCAATACTTTTTACCCCATTCGTAAAGATTTAGTTGCAAAACACGGCGATAAGTTTGCAACTAATGTTGAAAGTCTCGTTGGCAATGGTCCTTTTAAATTGGTAAAATGGCAAAAAGAATCGAGTATGCGGCTCGAAAAAGCTGCTAATTACTGGAATGCCAAAGCCATTAAGCTCAATGCCATTGAAGCTCCTGTGATTATTAAAGACAACAATGCACAATACAATTTATACCGCACGGGCGGCCTCGATGTTGCTGGGTTAGATGTTGAACGCCTTAAAATTGCAACCAAAGACAAGCAACCCATAAAGTCGTTTGCAGAGGGTACAATATTCTTTTTAGAAACGAACTTGCGCGAAGGCAAAGTTTTTTCGAATAAAAAATTACGCCAAGCATTGTTGCTGGGTATTAATCGCAATGAATATGTGAATAAAATTTCTGCCATTCCTGGCGACAAGGCACCCTTTGGTGTAGTGCCTGACTTTATGCCTGGTTCGAAACCGGGGTCAACTTACCGCAAAGAAGCTCCGTTGGCTTGGAAAGACGGCGATGTGGCCGGAGCAAAAGCGCTGATTAAGGAATACCTTGCGGAAACAAAGCAAGCTAAAGTTCCGCCGTTTACAATTCTTGCGGGCGACACGTCTGCAGCTAAAAAAGATGTCGACTATTTTCAAGCAACACTGGCTAAAATATTTGAAACTGAAGTGAACGTAGAAAGCGTACCATTTAAAACTCGTATTCAAAGAATGCGCGATGCGCAGTTTGACCTCGTAGTTGCAGGTTGGGGCCCAGACTATATGGACGCCATGACTTACCTCGATTTGTTTTTGAAAGAAAACGGAAACAACCACTCTGGTTTTGACAATGCAAAATACGGAGAAATCATTGGTAAAGCGCAAAAATCTGGCGATATGGCTGAGCGTGTGAAGTTGTTCCAAGAAGCAGAAAAAATTCTGGTTGAAGAAGTTCCTATGGTTCCATTTTATCAGCGCGCTCGTGCGTATATGACAGCCAATGGTTTGCAAGGCGTGCGCCGTTCGCAAATTGGTATGGACTACGACTTCCGTTTTGCTTCGTGGTCTAAAGACTCCGCGCAAAAGAAGTGATTTCAAGTTAAGTCAGTCTATAATCCTGACTCCAAATAAAAAAGCCGCGGCCTTAATGGTGCGCGGCCTTTTTATTTGGAATGAGCCGGGAATTTTTAAATTAAATTTTTGCTCCGGTAGACTCCATTACTGCGATTTGTTAATGGTTAATTGGAATTGTTTGTGAATGTTAAATTGAGGAGGCCTTAAATGCAGTTTTTGAATGTTTCTCGGCGCAGCGTTTTTTCGGTTGTGGCAGCTTTTAGCATTTGTGCAACGCAAGCAGCATTTGCAGCGAATAAAACTCAAGCAGAACGCCAGGCCGCGCAAGAAGTGTATTTTAATGGCATCGAAGAAGCTCCAAGTATGGATCCCACAAAACAAGTTGATGGACTCAGTTCCATTTGGTTGGGGCATATTTTTGAAGGCCTCATGATCCGAGATAAAGCTGGAAATATTGTTGAAGGTGCTGCGGAAAAAATGGCCGTGAGTGCCGACGGTAAAACTTACACATTTACCATTCGTAAAAATGCAAAATGGCACGATGGCAAGCCCGTTACAGCGCACGATTTCGAATTTACTATGAAACGCTTGGCAGACCCCGCTTTTGCCAGTGAATATGCTTCGTTTATTGAAACGGCGCAAATTGAAAACGGCTCCGAAATCATAGCTAAAAAAGCAGACAAAGAAACTCTTGGCGTTAAAGCAGTAAACGACAACACTTTAGTGATTAAACTTAAAAACCCAGTGGCGTTTTTTCCTTCGCTCATGTCGTTTCAGGTTTTTTACCCTGTGCGCAAAGACATGGTTGCAAAATACGGCGACAAATTTGCGACTAATATGGAAAGCTTAATTGGCAATGGCCCTTTTAAGCTTGCCAAATGGCAAAAAGAAGCCAGCATGCGCATCGAAAAAGCTCCGCAATATTGGAATGCAAAAGCCATACAGCTCAATGCGGTTGAGTCACCTGTTTACATTAAAGACAATAGTGCTGGTTACAGTTTATACCGCACTGGTGGCTACGATGTCGTTGGTCTCGATGCAGAACGCATTAAGTTAGCATCTAAAGATAAGCTTGCCATGAAAACATTTTCGGAAGGCACGGTGTTTTATTTTGAAACCAACGTGCGTGAAGGCAAATTGTTTTCTAATTTAAAATTGCGCAAAGCTTTGTTGCTTGGAATTAACCGCAACGAATACATCGCAAAAATTTCTGCCATTCCTGGCGATAAGGCTCTTTTTGCTTTTGTGCCCGATTTTATTCCCGGTGCATTGCCTGGCTCCACTTACCGCAAAGAATCGCCCCTAAGCTGGAAAGACGGCGACATTGTTGCAGCTAAAAAGTTGATAAGTGAATATTTGGCCGAAACCAAACAAGCTAAAGTGCCATCATTTTCTATACTGGCCGACGATGGCAGCGCTGGTAAAAAGTCGAGCGAGTATTTTCAGGCAAGTTTGTCGAAGTTGTTTGACACTGAGGTAAAAGTAGACAGCGTGCCTTTTAAAACGCGATTGCAAAAACAACGCGATGGGCAGTTTGATTTGGTGTCGAAAGGATGGGGCCCCGACTATATGGACCCCCTCACTTTTATGGATTTATTAATGAAAGAAAATCCTAATAATAACAGCGGTTATGCAAATGCAAAATACGACGAGCTCATGGTAAAGGCTCAAACCTCTGCGAGTATGGCTGAGCGTGTGAAGTTGTTTCAGGCTGCAGAGAAAATTCTTGTCGACGAAGCGCCCATTGCACCTTACTACCAACGCAGCAAGGTGTACTTGACTGCACCCGGTTTGCAAGGCGTGCGCCGCTCGCAAGCGGGATTGGACTATGATTTCCGCTACGCATCGTGGTCTAATGCTTCTGCCAAAAAGAAATAATTTTTCTTTTAGTGCGTTAAATTGCAATTAAAAAGCAGTTTCGGCTTGTGAATTTTGCGATAAATATTTTTGTATCAGTTTAAAATGACACTCCAAAGTCCTTTAAGACACCGTCTTAAAGGACTTTGTTTTGCTATTGACGCCGTGTGACGGAAATGGCACAACCCACAGGCGCGCGTATCCTTTTTTTAGTGTATCGCAGCCTAATTTTGTTTTTTTTTGGCATTCCCAGGGGAACTCCTTGGGCTTTTGTGAGGGATTAACCACATGAAATACGCACGCTTTGTCTTTCAAAGACTGAGCATTTCGGTAATCACTATGCTGACTTTGTTTACCCTCACATTTTTTTTGATGCGTGCCGTACCCGGCGACCCCCTCTCGAAAACTAAAAATGTACCAGAGGCCGTAAGGCAAAATTTAATGGCGCGTTATGGCCTCGATAAGCCCGTTGCTCAGCAGTATTTAATACAAATGAAACACATTTTTTTAGAGGCTGACTTTGGCACGAGTTTCAGAACCGTGGGCCGCGAAGTGAACGATATTATTAGAGATCAGTTTCCTGTGAGTGCCATGGTAGGCGGACTTTCTGTTACCATTGGAGTGTTTGTCGGACTCTGTTTGGGAATTTTAGCGGCTCTGTACCGCAATTCTTACATCGACCGCTTTGCCATGTTTATGTGTGTGCTTGGCATTGCATTGCCTTCTTTTTTGTTTGCCTATTTGTTTCAATTTGGAATAGCTGTTTACCCCCTCACGAGGCTGGGTTTTAACCCCGAAACCTGGGTGCGGCCCGCCGGATGGGGCGAAGCGCGCGATATTATTTTGCCGGCTTTTACTCTTTCTTTGGGCACCGTAGCTACCATTACGCGCATGATGCGCGCTCAAATGGTTGAAGTGGGATTTTCGGAATACGTTAAAACTGCAAAGGCAAAGGGAGTTTCTACACTGCGTCTTGTTGTCTTGCATCAGGTTCGCAATGCTATTTTACCCATTGTTTCTATTTTAGGTCCACTGTTGGTGTTCTCTATGAGTGGTTCTATTGTTTTAGAAGGTATTTTTGGCTTGCCAGGCCTGGGGCAAGCTTATATGAGCTCCATTACGAATTCTGATTACAACGTCATTATGGGCCTCACAGTGTTCTTTGGCGGGTTCTTTATTTTGGTGAATTTGGCCACTGATGTTTTGTATGGTTTCGTCGATCCCCGAATTGTTGTGACTTAAAAATTGAACACACTGCGAGTTTTAACATGAGTCAATTGAATGCAAATGCTCCTTTTAAAGACCCTGAGCTCTCGGCGGAGTTGTTTAAATCGCTCCCCGCGTTAGGAGCGGAGTCTGAAAAAATAACCAGGCCCGTGCTCACCTATTGGCAAGACGCCATTAAGCGCATCAAGCGTAACCGTTTGGCTATGGTTTCGTTTTGGTGGATTGTGTTTATTGGTACCTCTGGTGTTGTGGGACCATGGTTTTTTCCAAAAACGCTTGGTGGAGAGTCTTTTGAAAACTCGCAAAATCACGATAATATCAATCAAGAACCCCATGGCGGCCATAAGGTTTTAGCCATGGACGACAACTGGATGCCACCTGCAGAGCTCATTAAAGAAGGTTTTAATACCTCTGCTCCTCTTTTAAAGGGTGATGCTCTCGTTGCGCCCTCGGAACTCAAAGTAGAGGGCGTAGCAACAGTCAATGGTGTGACCTTGGTTTGGGAGCCTGTAGAAGGTGTTTCTGGCTACAAAATTTACCGCAATGTTACAACCGTTACAGATTCTTCGGAGCTTGATGCTGCAAAAGCGGAAGTTGACGCACGTGGTGTGCAAGTGGGAGTGGTAACCAATCCTGCTCAATACTCCCTCTCCGATGCTTCGGGCCTCGATGCCTCAGAAAAATATTTATATTCCATTGTTTCGTATGTAGATGATTCTGAATCTGGCGAACAAATTGCGAGTTCGATGGCTGCAGTAACCGCAACGGATATCAAAAAAAGCATTCGACTTTCTGAAGCGTTGAATATCAGTTCCGACGCTAAAACCGGCGAAATGGTTAAAACTCGCGCAAGTATTTTTGGTTCAGACAACCTGGGCCGTGATATTTTTGCGCGCATGTTGGTGGGAACCAGGGTCGATTTCTTTTTGGCACTTTTTATACCGACTTTAACCTTAATCATTGGTATTTTGTACGGCGCCACCTCGGGCCTTGTGGGCGGAAAACTCGATTTAGTGTTAATGCGCATTATTGAAATTCTCGATTCTATGCCCGAACTTTTGTTCCTGATTTTATTTCAAGTTGTGCTTGGCAAAGGTGTTTGGAGTTTAGTTATTGCACTCTCTGCCTTTGGATGGACAGGCTATGCCCGCCTTTTGCGTGGCGAAGTTTTAAGACTGCGTGAAATTGAATTTGTGCATGCCTCTAAACTTTTAGGCGCAAATTTATTTCACCTCATTGTGCGCCACATTGCACCAAATTTATTGGGTCTGATTTTGGTGGTGTGGACCTCACAAATTCCTCGTATGATTACTGCTGAGGCGTTTTTGTCGCTCTTAGGTTTAGGATTAGAATCGCCCGCGGCTTCGTGGGGAACGGTTTTGCAAGATGCCGGCCAGCAATTTCAAAATCACCCTCTCCAATTCTTTTTACCTGCTTCCATTATGGCTTCGACTCTTTTAGCTTTCTTTTTGTTAGGCGACGCAATGCGCGATGCCTTCGACCCCAAGATGCGCGGCAGAGAGTGAGAACAATATGGACTTGCAAAACAAAAGGCATCTCAGTTTGGTTTCAGAGGAAAATAACACAATGACTTCTTTGAATCGCATCGATCAGTTTGCAAATAAACCTGTGGTGCTTGAACTTAAAAATTTAGTGGTAAATTTTGATGTTCATGGCGGACAAGTTTACGCAGTGCGCGATGTGTCGTTTAAAGTGCGGGCAGGCGAATGCCTTTGCATTGTGGGTGAATCGGGCTCTGGAAAATCTGTAACCGTGCAAGCCATGATGGGTTTGTTACCTTCGCCTCCTGCGCACATAATGGGCGGCCAAGCGTTGCTGGGCGAAGTCGATTTATTGAAGCAAAAAGGAAGTGAACGCCGTAAAGTTTTAGGCAAAGACATTGCCATGATTTTTCAAGACCCTCTGGCAAGTTTGAATCCGACCATGACAGTGGGCGAGCAAATAGAAGAAACTTTAAAATTACACACCGATTTAAATTCTAAAAAACGTACTGAACGCGTTATTGAAATGCTTGAATTAGTGCGTATTCCTGAGCCTCAGCGTCGTATTAGTCAATACCCCCACGAACTTTCGGGCGGCATGCGCCAACGGGTGATGATTGCCATGGCTTTGGCTTGTAACCCTAAGGTTTTAATTGCAGACGAACCTACAACGGCCCTCGATGTTACCATTCAGGCTCAAATTTTATCGCTCATCAAAGAATTAGCGCAACGCTTGCAGATGGCAACGGTGCTTATTACGCACGATTTAGGTGTTGTGGCACAAATGGCCGACCGCGTTGCAGTTATGTACGCTGGAAAAATAGTCGAAGAAGGCCTTGTAGATGAAGTGTTTTATGAAACAAAACACCCCTACACCTTGGGCTTAAAGCGCGCCATGCCCAAAGATTCTGGCTCAGGCTCTGAGCCTTTGCAGCCTATTCCGGGAACACCCCCTGATTTGTTTTCGCCGCCCCCTGGCTGTGCCTTTGCTGCGCGTTGCCCCAGTGCCATGGTCATTTGCCATTCGCACCAAAGCCGCGAAGTTAAAGTTGGAAATTCCAGGACGACCTGTTGGTTGCATCACCCTTTGGCATCGTCAAACACAGCAGAAACCGGAGTCACGCTTTTGCGCCGTGAAGTCTCGGCAACGGAAGGAGTGAATCCTCGATGACCACCGCTATTCAACCACTTTTAAAAACGACCCATTTGAGCAAGCATTTTGATTTGGGCAAAGGCTCAAGTTTGTATGCTGTAGACGATGTTTCACTCGATATTTTTGCTGGCGAAACTCTAGGTTTAGTTGGCGAATCGGGCTGTGGTAAATCTACCTTAGGCCGGGTGTTGGTGCGCATGTACGACCAAACTTCAGGTTCGTACCAGTTCAGAAACAAAGAACTCCCGCACAAGCTTTCTACTGCAGAACGTCGTTTGTTTTCGCGTGAAGCTCAAATGATTTTTCAAGACCCTTATTCTTCGCTGAACCCCCGTATGACCGTGGGCGACGTGATTTCGGAAGGCCCCGAAATTCACGGCATGTGGAAGGGCGCAGACCGCCAAAAGAAAATCAACGAATGGCTCAACCGTGTAGGATTAGTTCCCGAACACGCTGCGCGTTTTCCGCACGAGTTTTCGGGTGGCCAAAGGCAGCGCATTGGCATTGCACGAGCTTTAGCACTTGAGCCTAAGTTTGTGGTTTGCGACGAACCTATTTCGGCACTCGATGTTTCGGTGCAGGCACAAGTTGTAACATTATTACAAAATTTACAGCGCGAATTGGGCCTCACTTATTTGTTTATTGCGCACAGTCTTTCTATGGTGCGTTATATTTCTAATCGTATGGCTGTTATGTATTTGGGCAAAGTGGTTGAGTTGGGAGCTTCAGAGGAAGTTTATAGCAGACCGTTGCACCCTTACTCTGAGGCACTCATTGCTTCAAACCCTTTTCCAGACCCCATTGCAGAGCGATCACGCGCCCACACTTTGTTGGCTGGCGAAATTACGAGCCCTGTAAATCCGAAGCCCGGATGTCGCTTTGCGGGTCGATGCCCCATTGTTACCGACCGCTGCCGCAGCGAAACTCCTCAATTGCGAGAAGTTCAGCCCGGCCGCATGGTTGCTTGCCACCTTCGTTGATGCTAGCCTGACCTTTTTGGCAATCGCAAGATTGTTCAGTTGTTTTCAATGTTTCAGCGTGGGAGACCTTGCGGTGAATCCGAATTACGAAATTTTAGAACAAATTCTTAGACTCGATGTTGATGCCGGTGCCGCAACTATGGATTGGCGCTCTGCCCAAAAAGAGCTTGCTGAACTGGCTAAAAAGACCAAACAAAATGAGGATATCATTGCAAAAACACGCACTGACCTCACATACCTGGAAGGTGAATTAAGGCGCCAATACCGCCGTGCCGACGAGCTCGACGAACGCAAAACAGAACGCTCTGCGCGTCTTTTTGCAGCAAAAAACGACGACGAACACCGTGCCCTCAAGCGCGAAGTGGACAACCTCGATCGTGAAATGCGCGACTTGGGCCGCCGCGCCGAAGACACGGAAAGCAAAATTGAAGGCATGAAGGCCATCATGAACCGCGCAGAAACAGAATTGGCCGCTACGGTTACAGCTTCTGCTGATGAGCGTAAAAAGGCCGAAGACGCAGAGAAAAATTCTGCTGGTCGCCTTGGCGAAATTTCTGGCGTGCGCAATTCGTACATCAGCCGCCTCGACGACAGGTTGGCCCAACATTACGCACGGGTTGCAAAACTCACTCGTAATCCGAACGGACCAGTCACTCGGGTGAATTTAGGCGCATGTGGCAATTGCCATATGGGTCTTGCGCCGCAGCTTTTAAACAATATTGCTAAGGCAAAAGACATAGAATTCTGCCCCAGTTGCAATCATATCTTGTTGCCACTCACGCATCATTCTTAAATCTGACCCCAAGACCATTTTTAATTTGAAAATTGTCCTTGGGGTTTTTCTGTGTCCAACGCCGAAGTCACATTGTGTGCGCCGTAGTGCTTGAACAAGTAGTTCAACACCTCTGATTTAGATGAACTCAACAAAAAAGTAACAAATTCGGAGTTGGCATAAGACGACAAATGCCATGCCTTTTGTTCCCCTTTAAAAAGCCGGTGCCAACTCACACGGGTGTTGTTACCTTTTACGGGAGGCGTAGATTTTGGCGCGGCAATTATTTTATTGTCGGCCAAATCGTAGCTTTCTCGCCAATCAGGGCAATTGAATTGTTTAGATTCATTCCCTCTCTCACCTTCGTGGCTCAAGGTCGTGGCCCCAACACTCGCGCTCATAAATTTTGTTAAAGCAGGAGACTCATGGGTTGAGGTTTTAAACAGGCAATCGTCGTTTTTAATGGCGCGAAGCTCAATTTCTGAATCGATTTTTGAGGATATCAGTGATGTGGCTTCTGAAAGACTTGGCCATAAATTCTTCCAAGTGTAGGGGCCCACAACTCCATCAGCGGTTATGCCGCGTGAAGTTTGAAATGCTTTTACCGCAAGAGTTGTTGTTTCGTTAAAATTTTCGTCGAAATCGCCATTATAGTGACCGAGCGATTTGAGTCTCATTTTAAGTAACGTAACAAGCTTGCCATCATTATTTTCTTGCAATAAATTTGTGAGTTCTGGCTGATCAGTCGCCTTAATGAGGTCTGCAATGTCTGAGTCTTGCAACGACCAAAGTCCTCGGTCGATGCCGCGTTTGAGTATGACCATTGCGCCTGCTTGTCCGCTTACAAAATAGGGATCATAACGCCCGTCGGCAACATATTTACCACGAGTGTAATGATAGCTATAGCTCCACAAGTAAGGCGAATTAATATCCCATCCGCGGTAGCCAAATCCGTTAAAGCGCTCAAAAGAATAGGCAAGAATTGACGCCAATTGCCAATCAGACCAAGTGCTATATCCGTCGTAGTTAATTGCGTCTTTGGCAGAAAACTCCCACGAAAAAGGAGGAGCACTATTTGTTGGTCTGCCGTTTGGAACTTGAACTGTTCTGCGCGAGAGCGAATCGCCATTGTGCAAATGAGTTGCAAAATTAAAACTACCTTCGAGTCCGTGAATTATTCCGACCCAAAACCAAGGAACACCAAGGGAGTTTTGAATATTTAAATAACGTGTTTTGTTCTTTTGAATCATGTCAACATAATAATCGACTGTAGAAACTTTTTCAGGGCGAATGGCAATTGAATTCCAGAGTGATTCGTATTCATTTTTGTAACTTAAATATCTCGATTGTTCTGGTACACCAGAGACATTGAGTTCACCATTTAAGACATCTGAAAAATCTGAGTCAAAATGTTCATAGGCCTTTGCACTCCTTTCGACTGGTGGAGCTGTTATTTGTACCGACTCCTTGGCCTGAATGGCCCCTATAAGAGAGTCATTTTGAAACTGCGAACCGCAAGCTAAAATGTAGCTGCATTGCAGGAGCACAAGTGCGTGCACTCCACCTGTTAACTTAAATCCCATGAGAAGCCTCCCGGCGCATGAGGGATGAACTGTCACGTGCGAAATGGCACGTGAGGTGTTTTCGGCAGAGTGGCAAAACTATTGAGGGAGAAAACTGCGAAAAATTATTCGCGAGATAGAATTTGGGACTCAACTTGAGTCTGTGTTAGGAGCATCGATAGTCAAATAATGTCGATTTAACGAGAACAAGTGGTGAGTTAGAAAAATTTGATTTTTTTATAAAACAGGAGTGCACATTATGAATTTCTGGACTCGCGCTGCAAAAGTTGGTTTTGAACTTCCTCAATTTAAATTTGTGGGGAATGCGCCTCTGAATGAATCTAGTGGTACTAAAATAACTGACACAAATTGCTTAAAGTTAGACGGACGCAAAGTTTCAAATGACCTTTTGGAACAATGTAAAATATTGGCACGCGGAAGAGTTGTGCCACATCTTGTAGTATTGCTCGTTGGTGAGAATGCCGCGTCGCAGGTTTATGTTGGCAATAAACAAAAAATGTTTGAAGGCTGTGGATTTTCAACTGAAACCATTAAAATTTCGTCTGTTGAAGCCACTCCTGAGCTTATAAAATCTGTTATCAAAAAATTAAATTTGGACAATGAGGTGCATGGAATTTTAGTGCAGCTTCCGTTACCTGCACATATAAGTGCCTCTGAAATGTTGAATTCAATCGACCGTAGCAAGGATGTTGACGGGTTTTTAGCACCTAATATTGGCGGACTTGCATTGGGTGAAAGTACGGCAACAATTGCCTGCACCCCTTTTGGTGTGATGGTGACATTGGCTGCGTATGGAATTCAAACAGCAGGAAAGCATGCCGTTGTAGTGGGTCGCAGCAATATTGTTGGAAAGCCCATGGCCTTGTTACTTTTGGGTGCCGATGCAACGGTCACTGCGGCTCATTCAAAAACACAAGATCTGCGCCAAATCTGCCTACAAGCCGATATTCTGGTTGCCGCCGCAGGGCAGCCACAATTGATTGATCGCAGTTACGTCAAGCCAGGAGTAGTGGTTATTGATGTGGGAATGCACCGCTTGGCTGATGGAAAACTTTGTGGTGATGTGCACAGTAGTGTGGCTCAAATAGCTTCAGCCATGACTCCTGTTCCGGGTGGAGTGGGGCCCATGACCGTGGCAATGCTTGCGGTAAACACAGCTTTGGCAGCGTGGGAAGTGCGTTAAGGTCATTCAAAAAAGAATGCGCCGAGAATGCAAAATGTGCTTCTCTATATAATAGATGAAGCGCGCAAAGCGAATTGTGAGATCTCGTGAGATGCGCCTCAAAAATTGATCACGTGAAAAGGCTTATTCGACTGCAGATGTTTGACAGTATAAAATTGCGCGTGTAGATTCAATTAAATCAAGTTTGAATTTCAGTGTGTTTGCTTGAGTTTTTTGAATCATTCTATTGTCAACTTTCATTGTTGACCTTTTAAGGAGTTGTTTCATGAAGAAGACTAGTACGATTTCTACGTCCCAGTTGATTGCTGCAGTAGCTGACAAGCACAAAGAACTTCCTAAAAAGGTTACTAAGGAAGTTTTACAAGAGTTCTTGGCTACTATTGAAGCTGAAATTACCGGCAATAATTCAAAAGTGCGCATCGACAAATTGGGCATCATTCAAGTTAAAGATCGCGCTGCTCGTATGGGCCGTAATCCTCAAACTGGTGAAGAAATCAAAATTCCTGCTTCCAAAAAAGTTGCATTCCGTGCAGCTAAAAGCTTGAAAGAAGCTGTTGGAATCAAGAAGGCTGCTGCTCGTAAAGCTGCACCCGCACCTGCACCCGCACCTGCAGCCGCAAAAAAGAAGAAATAATATTTCTTTTTAATGTGTGAATGTAAAACTCTCTGCAAAGAGAGTTTTTTTTTGACTAAAGTAGTTTTTCGGCTTTTGCCCAACGAAGAAACTCGGACTCTAATTCGTCGAACGAAGAAATTTCAAATAAAAATGGTTGCATGTGGTGAATGTCGTAGTCGGTATTTGCAACTTGCTCAATTTTGAAGGGAAGTTTCTGCACTTTATGAGACAAGCTATTTGCAATTTCGCCCACGGATGATGAAATTCCAGCGCCATAAATGCGACATTCAGAATCGACCCGTTTGTGACCTAAATGAGCGGTTGGATTCATAAGACCGAATTCTACCGTGTACCAATAAATGCGCCCCAGGCGCACAGTGTCTAATTCGTTGCGCGCATTTACGCCGGCGCGGCCAAAGGCATGAAAAAAAGATGCAAACCGGCTTTGGGTGATCATGGGCAAATGGCCCATTAAATCGTGAAACATGTCGGGAGCAGGGGTGTACTCAAGTTCGTTGGGGTGGCGCAAAAAATCGGTGCACGGAAAACACTTTTGTTCGAGCAATTTAAAAAAAATAGGTTGAGGAACAAAGCCATTGACGCGAACCACTTGCCAAGAACTGTATTTGTGCAAAGCGCGACTGGCATCGGCAAGCTTTGCAACGGAATGCGATGGAAAACTCATTTTTGTGCGACCGTCGAGGTATTCATTGCATGCTTTGTTTTGCAAAATTTGTTCTTGACGGCTGAATAACTGAGCCCATGTTTTGTCTTGTTCTGGAGTGTATTGGGGCGACTCAATGGCTTCGCCTACGGTTCCTTCGGGAGATGGGCTAGGGCGGAGCGGCAAACTGGCTTCGGCTTTGTACTCTACGTCGGCAGAGAGTGGGCCTTTTGGGATTTCAAGAGTTGACATGAGCAAAAACTCCTCAAACAAATGCAGAGCATTGTGTGCTCTAGCTGTGCGATTCTAATTCAACATTATTAACGGCAGAATGTATACGTGCGCAAACTTGCAAAGTTTGTAACGCTGCGGGAATGGATAATTGTGTTGCGGCATCGGAAAGGGCTGCTGTAGGATTGGGATGAACTTCCATGAACAAACCGTCGATGCCAAAGGCCACGGCCGCACGGGTGAGGCCCGGAATAACGTGCCTGAGGCCCGAAGAGGCGCCCTTGGCTGCTCCTGGAAGCTGGGCAGAGTGTGTGGCGTCGAAAACCACAGCGTGATTGTCTTGGCCCATTTCAAGCAAATTTCGGTAGTCCACAACCAAATTGTTGTAACCGTAAACGCTTCCGCGTTCGCACAGTAATATTTTATGACATCCATGCTTTTGCAGCAGGCGGGCAGCATTGCGCATGACTTCGGGTGAAACATGCTGGCCTTTTTTTATTTGCACCGCTTTTTGCGTAGAAGCAGCAGCTGCCAGTAGGCTTTCTTGTTCGCATAAAAATGCCGGAATTTGCAGAATATCGACATATTTGCCCGCTTCAATTGCTTGTGCGGGGCTGTGAATGTCTGTGAGCACTGGAATTTGCAAATCGTGCCTTATTTTTTGCAGCCATAATAGGCCATTTGCAGCACCAGGGCCGCGCATTGATTTGTCTGAGGTGCGATTGGCTTTGTCGTAACTGCTTTTAAAAATATATCCAATGTTTAATTGAGCACAGGCTTGTTTAAGGGCAAGAGCAACTTGGAACCCTAATTCGTAGCTTTCAAACATGCAAGGGCCGGCCATGAGAGTCATTTTTTGCCGTGAAAATTTAACACCAAGTGCTAATTCGCCGTTCCAATTGTAAGCGTAACTCATTGCGGCATCCTAATAGGAAGATCTAAATTATGATTTTGTGGAACAATAAAAAAATGCGCTCCAAAGGCTTGAGCCATTTTAAGAAAGGCATTTACAAACAAAGAATCGTGCAGCCAATCGGGTGTCCAGCTCCATTTGATTTCTGGTGCAAAGGCAATGGCGTTTAAATTGATTCCAAATTCTTTTTGAGATTGTTGCAATAAAAAAAGAGTGCGTGGGTCTAGAACACGGTCTGAAAGCCCGAATGTGGTTCCGGCATCTACAGCATACACTTTAGAGTTTTGCACTTTTTGGAGGGCTAAGTCGAAATCCGAAGGTGATAAAAATGGGCCGCGCTCTAAAAATACAGGGAGGTTGGAGTCGCGTGCAGCATTGAGCGCATCGGCCTGACGCGAAATTTCGCCAGAAATATAAAGTGCCTGTGTGTTCTGGTTGCAAAAGACTAACTGCTCCGAAAATGCAAAATTTAATATATGCTTTTCGGCATGCAACGAGGTTGCACTTAATAACGGCAAATTATGAAAATCTGGATTTGAAGGAAAATGCATTTGTGTGTTTTTCATAGGACTCAAACTATGAAAAATAGGGGCCTGTGTCTAGTGTTTGACCTTATGCGACTTCGCCTGTGCGCGTTGCAGCCACGCTGGCAATTAAATTTTCGAGCACATAGGCCTGCTCTGGGCGGATGTGCGAGAACACTCCACCGGCACGATTATTACCAGAATCGTACCATTTTATAACAACATCAAGCTTGAGTTTTGCTGGGGAATGAATGTGGAATGGAGATAAGGGAACGGTCATGGTGAGATCCATTCCTGGGCGTAACTTTACACGACTCACAAACTCAATTTTGAATCCGTATGTTGAAATATCGAGCAAAACAGCACTGATGTGCGAAAAAGGATTCCAGCGCGATGTGCGAATATCTACCAAAGCATGGCTCTCAAACCGAGGTGCGCGATCGGTAGAATCGGCAGCAGAAGCATCTTTGCGCATGCTGTGCTCGCGGGTTTTTTTATCTTGTTGTTGGCTTGGAATCATGCTGCATTCCTTGTCGTCTGTAATCATAGCCCGAGGGCCTATGACATGACATTACGCTTTTGTGAGCGAGAAAGCGCAGGGGAAGCAAAAATTGTTCGACACTGTGTTGACGGCAATTGAGGAAATATTTTCCCTGCTTTTTTGATCGGATAAAAGTATTAATTTTTTCGATTGTCCCAAAGATAATGAGATAAAAATTGTTCCAAGGCAAAGAGACAAAGTAACAACGCCAAAAGCCAAGGGTAGGCTTTAAGCAGTGGCACCTCTTGCTGTGAATGAGAGGCATTTTGCTGAACGGAAGTTAACGACGTTCCGTTTGAAAAACTCGGAATATCTTTAAATACAATAGGGTTTGGTATTGATTCTGATTGCTTGCTTGTTCCATTAAAAAGAGGCCAAATACCAGGGCGTTTTACGGGTGAAGGGTCGCCCTTAAATTCGAGATGTAACGCTGTTTTGCGAGGTACGGCGGCCTGGGCCACAGAATTCAGAACATTTAATCCGGATTTTGGTGTTGTTCCACTCAAATTTTGATTGAACCGGGCGGCATCAGTGTCTAAAAATGGCAGATGCATCGATTGGCCTTCAGACTCAGTGGTGCCATCGCGAATGAGCATTAATGAAGAGTCGAGGCGCAAGGGGCCCCTCGCATTGACTAAGAAAAAATTGTCACCATCATAAAGCCTCGGACCCGACAAATCAGGCGGACGCAGGCCGCTGTCTTGCCGGCGTTGCAAAAATTCAACCATCCATTGAAATAAGTGTTCTGTAGCTTCAGAAGTGATTATTCTTCGTGCTCGACTCGCCTCGTTTTTAACTTCGACTTGAGTATAATAGGTATGCCAATCTCCTGCTAATAAAGTAAGAACAAGACCCTTGTCGAGAGGCTGGGCAATCATCACCGGATGGTCGCCTTCTTTGGTGCGTGCTAAAACAATTGACCCCTCTTTTGGTTCGCAGCCAATTGCTGTGGCGTGTGATGAAATTTCTTTGATAAAGTTTTGAAAATCATTGTTTGCAGAGAGGCGGGTTGAACCTTGATCCCAATGATAAACATTTTTAAGGTCTAATTCAGGGGTGTTTTTACAGGGCGAAAGGGCTAAAATACTGGGGTCTCGCGACACAAAAGAAAGTGGACCTGCCATTAAAACCATGCGTCCGCCATTGCGAACGTATTGAATTAAATTTTCGGAATCGCGCGGGTTTAAATATTGATCGAATAAAAAATTCTGAGCAACAACGCCATGAAAATTGGGAAGCTCCGTGCCAAATAATTTTTCTGATGGAAATTCGATGAGTGACAATTGTGAGCTCGGAATGCTCATATCGTCTGAGGCTTCGCGCAAAATATAATAACTGAGCAAGTCGAGATTTGGCCAAAATTTAAGTTTTTGGCGCAGATTTCGGAGGCTCCAATCGGGCCCCACTCCAATGTGCAAAATAGTAGTTTTTGAATGCATTACTGTAACGCTTGTACTGGCACTCGAAAGCGTACTGGCAGCCAACGGCGAATTTAAATTTGCTGTTATAATTTGCGTCGCAGCTTTCACAAAGTGAACTGGCACCGGAATTACAGTGTCTATAATTCCCTGGGCATCGGCAACTAACGAAACAGTGCGCGATGTGAGCAGGGCATCGCCAGAACGCAACACGATTTCAGTATCGTATTTTTCGTTGGGGTTTATTATGCCCTGAATCTCAATTGAGGCAATGCTTTCTTCGCCCAAAAAAGAGAGTTTTGGTAAGAAAACATCGGAGAGTCCTAAAAATCGAGAAGCATTTAATGACCCTGTTTTCATAAATTCAGCAGGAGAAATCCAAGAAATACGACCTTCTTCCCATGCAGCCGTTTTCCGTAATTTTTGATTGAATTTTCGAGCAGCAGGGCCCCACAATAGAGGATCGGAAAAAATAACAATTGAGCCTTTTGCTGTGCTAATTTGCATTCCCAAGTCTTCGAAATCTTCGATAGAGCTATTTTCGGGTTGGCCAAAAACTCGCCATTCAAAGTTCAAATTTTTGCCGAAATGTTCTTTGAGCTTGCGCGTGAGTGCCGCGTCTAATGTCAAATTGCGTTCTATATTGGGAGTTGCAAAAAGTGTCACGGGTACCGGAATATTGAATTCATTTTCGCTGCGCACCGTGGGTTTGTAAACGGGTAAAAATACGAGAGCCAAAAGACTCAATCGCAACAAAAGCAGTAAAAAAGATTTCATGGTTCGAGTCCTAAGTTTCGCACGCGGTTCAGAATTTCGGGCAATTGCATTTGATCTTCTTTATAGTCTGTGGCCAGTATGGAATACATTAAATTGACAAAACTACGCGTGCGGTAGTCGTTGTCTGTGGCGAAACAATCGCCTCCTTCGGTTAAAAATCGAGCGCTTGTCACAAGCCCCATGGGAGAATGTGCCCCAGCTTTTTTACGCAATGTCAGCAATTGTGTGCGATCCGTAGGGCAACCATCGAAGCTTTGTAGCAGGTAAAAACTCCGATAAAGGAGTCCTTTTTTGCGAGGGACTTCCCAAATTAAACCCACTGATGAATCTTCGACTGCTCGTAACCGCTGCGGAATTTCGGTGGAGTTTTGCCCCTCTAGAATAAAAATTCCTCCGCTGCTTAAATGCTCCGAAAGCCGAGTGGAATCGAGCGCTGCGGCATCGTTTGTCCACCAAATATCGGCCATGCCAGGCTGGCAAGCACCAGCTATGAGCTGTTGAGGCATTTCGATGGTTCCACGGTTAGCTAGAGTATCGCGTAATTCGGAATATCGTCGTGCAATTGAGGTGCTTATATTAGCATCGCACCAAGCAACTCGGAATGGAATTGTAGTATTTTCGGGAGGTACGTTGGGTTGAGAAAATGATCCTTGCCGAAAATTTTGACGCATCGGCCGTGGCGCACGTGAATTATTTTTCAATTGAGCTTGAGATAAAGCATGTAATTGAGCTTGGGATAAAGTATGTAATTGAGCTTGAGATTGAGTGGGAACAATAAAGCAAAATAATATTATTAACAATCCGATTTTATTTTTCGAAAAATCGCGCCCCCAAAGCAGACAAAGTGCGGCCGCCGCAAGTGTGCTGCCAATCCACGAAAGTTGTGCTGCACTGGGTGAGTGAGTGGCGCGATTTAAATTTTTATCGAGAGATGTGTTTTCGGAATCGTGCCAAAGTGCCGTAAATTCTTCGGCGCTCATTGTGTTTCTGCTGCGTTCTGAAGCAGGAATTGCCACAAGTGTGAGGGCATTGGAATTTGCAACGTCGTTTGGTTTAACCCGGTAAAGACCCAAATGAGGGAAAACATTTTCGCCAGAGTTTTCGAATTTAGATGTGTTCAAATTTAAAATTTCTAGCCCATTCGTTTTTTGAAAAGACAGATTTTTTTCTAAATAAGTTTGAGCCTCAGAAGGAGATTCGAAAGAAATGCTTTCAACTAGAGATTTGCCAGAATTCAGTTTAGAAGAATCGTTGCCGATTGACAACCAAAAATGTGTCCAACGCGAGGAACGTCCAAGTTCTCCATTGGGCATTGCAACAGAAGTACGCAAATAATAATAGGGGAGTTTACCCAGTTGATAAGCCAGTGGAGTTTTGTCGACAGCCGAAAATAGAGGCTGAAAAAGCCCTCTGTTTTGCACATCCCCTGCAAGAGTAGTTTCGTAAAATGGTTTGTTCCCTGGTGGTGGGAGTAACCAAAGTGGTGCAGGAAGTCCGTCTTCGTCGAGCTGTATGGGGCGTTGTTCAATTCGTTTTTCGTCTGGCTCTGAACTGCCATAGTCGTGGCCTGCAACGTAAACTATGGAGTCTAGTCCTTCCATAAATCCTTTAGGAAACCATAGAGAATTTCTTTCTAATAGATTGCCTAAAATTTCGTCGTTAGTTTGAATGACCCATACAGTACGTGGTCGGTATTTCCAGGGGTCAGTCTGCTGCATTTTAAGGTTTTCTTTGTCGAGATCTCCTTTTGAAATGGCAGTTTCGCCCGAGCGTTCAGTACAGTGGGTGAGGCGCAAAGGCACGCCAAAAAATTGCGCAAATGCGCGCAAATCTGCAAAACCGTCAAGCTCAAGGGGCCCAGAAAGCTGTGCGGCGCATCCCGTTAGCAAGGGGAAATTATAGTTGCCTGCAGTGCGCGCAGGGCTGAGCAAACTCCATTTAGTTTCGTTTTTAAAAATAAAATTCTCGGACATAATTCCGGGGCGAGCATGAAGTGGGATATTAATTTCATCGGCATCAAAGTTTATAAAATCGGTATCAGCATTTTTATTATAGTCTGCATTCCAAAGTTGAGGTAAGTCGGCAGGAATAATTTCAGCACGTGTGCCTAAGAGCGAAGAAGCCAAGCCCGCTCCAAATAATTTGGCATCGGAAAAAAGAGATTTGAGTGGAACAAATTGTTGCAATGTCTCTCTTTGAGAATCGGAAATCACAATGAGTGTTCCCTTTGCTCCCGATAATTGAGGTTCTGAATCTAGGGCTTTGGTCACTTGAGGCAAATTGATGGGGCGAGAAAAAGGAGAAGGTTTTAGTGAAATTTCTTGGCCGATAAATTCTTCAATGGCAGCTGTGTTTGATAGTTTAATAAGCTGAATATCGGTGTTGCTTGACGCATTATTGTTTGGAAGTCCGAAAAAAGAAATGCCTAAATTTGAGAGCTCAACTGCCATATCGTGTGCTGAAAAATCGTGTTCGGCACGAGCAATGTGCGCCGAAAATGTGGAATCGACCCAAAGAAGACCCGAACGACTCTGACCCGTTTTAGGATTTTCGAGCAATTGGGGCCAATAGGTAAGGGCTGCACCTATTGTAGCTAATAAAATAAGAAGCCAAGGGAGCCAAGGTGGTGGCGTGAGTTTTCTTTTTTGAGGAGCTAAAACTTTTGGAGCACCTAAATAAGAAGACGGGATTTCACTTTTGTCTGGCGCAATTTTATTAATGAGGCGAATTGCCAAAGTTAAAATTGATATTAAAGATGAAAGTATGACCAGTGCAAGCATTAATTTTTCCTTGCGGCAAGAAGCTGAGTGAACTGTTCAACTAAAGTAACTAGATTGGAATTGGAGTCTATCAACAAAGCTGTGCCTCTGGCAGATTCGATTGTTTTGCTCAAATGAGAAAATTGTTCGCGTAAATTATTGATATAAAAGGGGCCACTGTAAAGAGAATTTAATGAGTTATTTGTTGAATTTTTGTAAGGTAACAATTCGACGCTTAATTTTTCGAGCGGGTTGGTTTGAGTGGTTTCGTAAACATCTCTGACCACCGCAACAACGGGGTGTTTTATGCCGCCATTAGTGAGAGCGGCTAATAACTTTTCACCTGAATTAAATATTCCGCTTTCGTCAAAAAGTAAATCGGTAATAATGTAAGTATATTGAGCGCGTCGCAGTTTAGGTGCATGCACTGCAATGGCGTGGGGCAAATTATTCTCAGATATAAAAATGAGCTCGCAAGGTTGAGCTAAACTGTCGTGTGCGGCTTCAATAATGGCTGCAACACCAAGTGCCAATTGCGCTTTGTTAACAAGAGACTGAGGGCTAGAATAAAGTAACTTTTCGTAACCGTGAAAAATAATGGTGGCACGTTGGCGGCCTGGAGCAGAATCGACACGCGTTTCCCATTCTCCTTTTTTAATGAGGTGGGGCATAGAGAGTGCAGAAAACGGATCGCCCGCTTCGAAGGGCCGTGTGGCTATGCCTGTGCGCGTAGGAGCGCGCCGCCTAGCACGGTCTGTAGACGAAAAAAGTCCGCCAAAAAGCGTGCGCAATTTTGCGCGTACCTGAAATGGCAAAGCTTGCGCGGGATGGGGGCAGTTCCAGTTGTTTGATGGAAACGCTGTACAGATCTCGCTGAGTTTCATATGTTAGCCTCGTGCTGTAACCTTACATTGAATGCGATTGACCGAGGAAGGTCAACTATGACCCCAGAATTGGCAAAAGTTTTAGACTGTGCTTCATCTCCTTTATTGGGCAATTCTGCAGATATCATTGCTGCACTTGAACAAGCGCGCCTGTGTGTCTCACGTTCTATGGTTCCAAGCCCCTTGCGCCGATCCGCATGGCTCTCTGATTTATTGCAGGCTGAAGTCTGGTTAAAATTAGAATGTCTGAATCCAATAGGTTCGTTTAAAGTGAGGGGAGCATTAAATGCTATTGCAGCGCGCAGTGCCCGTAGAGCTTCACTTCATTTAAATTCATCAGGCTTTAAAGTGTGTGCGGCATCGGCCGGAAACCACGCGCAAGGTGTGGCTTTTGCGGCCAAACAAATGGGTTGTGAGGCGCACATTTTTTTGCCAAAACGTTCGCCACTTGTAAAACGCGATGCCACAGAACGCTTGGGGGCAAAAATTTATTTGGTGGGTGATGTTCTTGAAGAAGCTTTTGAAGCCGCATTAGAATTTGCAGAAGAACACGACGCCGAATTTTTACATGCTTTTAACGATTTTGATGTCATTACCGGGCAGGGCACATGTGCTCTCGAAATTATCGACGAATACACTCGAGTTTCAAAAAAACCTTTGTCGGAATTGACCGATTTTATTTGCGGCATTGGCGGTGGAGGGCTTGCTGCAGGTGCAGGGCTTGCCTTTGAGCATTTTAATCCAAACACATTAGTAACAGGCGTAGAACAAGAGTTTTTTGATTCTGCGCTGCAAAGCGTGAAAAATAAATTAAGAACAGAGATTGATCCGCGAGGCAAAACTTCTATTGCCGACGGCATTAGTGTGCGTTCAATTGGCAACCTAACACTCGATATTTTAATGCGCACTGTGCCACGTATTGTAACCGTAACTGACGACGATATTGTAGGTGCGGTATTAGGATTGTGCGAACGTGAACACGTGGTTTCGGAAGGAGCCGGTGCCGTAGCCGTTGCGCATTTGTTGCGTAACAAGAGCTATTACAAAGGTCGTAATATTGTTGCTTGTGTGAGCGGTGGTAATATAGATCCACAACTTTTGTCTCGCGTTATTGCACGAGGCCTTGGCGTTACGGGTCGCATGTTGCGCATTACAGCGCGCATTGGCGACAGGCCTGGTCAACTTAAAAACCTATTAGAACTCATTGCAAATCTGGATGCAAATGTGCTTGAAGTGCATCACGACCGCACCTACGCGCAAGTAAATGTAGGTGACGTTGAAGTAGAATTGGCTCTTGAAACCAGAAGCATTGAACACCAATACGACCTTTTAGCAAAACTAGAAGAGCATGGTTTTAGGCCAAAAGCACAAGGAAAAACGTAAAATGAATTCTTTATGCACTCTTTTGAAATCACGGGAGTCTGTGTGAGTACCATTATTCATGACTGTTACGATACCATCATAGTTGGTGGCGGCCCTGTTGGTTTATTTGGTGCCTATTACGCCGGTTTGCGAGATATGCGCGTGCGCTTGATAGACAGGCGACACGAATTCGGCGGCCAACTTACAGCTATTTATCCCGAAAAATGGGTTTACGATATTCCTGGTATACCTGCAATTCGTGGAAAAAATTTATTTGAGAATTTAAAAACTCAAATTGCACCATATGATATTCCGCAATCTTTAAACGAAGAAGTTGTGCACATTCGTAAAAATAGAAATAATATATTACGACTCGAGTGTCGCAGCGGAAACATTCACCATGCAAAAACAGTGGTGATGTGTTTGGGCATGGGCGCACATATTCCTCGGCGTATGGATATTGCAAATTTACGAGAATTTGAAGGCAAGGGTGTCTACTACGGTGTGCACAATTTAGAAGATTTTAAAGGCCGGCGCGTGCTTGTAGTGGGCGGCGGCGACAGTGCTCTAGATATGGCTCTCACAATTGTTGATGAAGCAAAAGATTTGCTTTTAATTCACCGCAGCGACCGCTTTATTGCTCACGAAGAAACGGTTAAAAAATTATATTCTTCCAATGCCGAAATTAGATTGTTCAACGAACTTGTGAGCATTGAAGGCAGCGACACTTTGAGTCACGTTACTTTACGGGATACTAAAACCCAAGCTGTTTCGCGCGTAGAAGTCGATGTTGTTATTATCGCTATTGGGCTTATTTTTAATTTAGAACACGTGGCACAATGGGGCATTGAGCTCGAAAACAACGCAATTGTAGTTGATCACAATAGGCAAACATCAATTTCTGGAATTTACGCTGCGGGAGATATTGCTACCTACGCAGGTAAAATGAAACTTATTGGCACAGGCGCGGCGGAGGCCATGCAAGCCATTCACCATGCTAAACACTACATACAGGAAAATTTTCCATACCTTTGAAACGAAATAAAAATAAAAAAAATAAAATAGAGTTCTGGAAAAAAAGTGGCAAAAGACACTTTAATGCAGGAAAAATAATTGCTAAAAATTCAAATTCTACATTTTTTCATCCTTTTGTTACGGCAGTTCCAGCGTTAATTTTAGTCAATATTGCTGTTTGGCTCTTTAATGCGGGCCGCCTCGGGCTTTCGACTTTAGAGCAATTGAGTTATTGGCAGGCCGTTGTCACTGGGCTTCTTTCTTGCGTTTGGATTGGAACGGTTTGCGGTCTTGTGGTTTCGCTGCTTTCATTCGGTAAAACACAACTGTTATTTTTTGAAATTTTAATTGTCTCATTTTTGCTTTCTTTAAATATTCCCTATGTCGATTTTTACGGGTCGTTGGTGAGTGTTTCGCACTTAAAGTATATTTTTGATTTTGATTTTGTGAAATCGAGTTCTAGTTCTATGCTAGATATAAGAGTGTTTGCTGCCGTTTTGTTGGGTCCGCTGAGTTTTTTAATTTTGGTTTTTAAATTGCCGTTGCCAAAAAAACGATTTGTATCCGGTGTCCTTGCAATGTTGGTTTTTATAACTGGCGCATTGAGTCAGGTGCTAAAAGTGCAGCTCAACACGCTTAAAATGGGTTGGCGCACACCTTTGAGTTTGAGAGTGACGCCCTTTGAATTTTTGTTTATGCAAATTGCTGAATCTGCTGTAAATGTTGATATGTCTGAGTCTGAAAAAAATGAATTGTTTGAATTAGCACAGGCAAAAACTAAGCAGGAATTTAAGATTCAAAATTATGCGAGTCAGTCAAAAGAAAAACAAATTAAATTTTTGCTTGAAAATGGAATGCGTGGTGCCGAAGATGCTATTGGCTTGCAATTAAAATCAATAGTTGCCCAGCGAATTAAAGATAAAAAGCCTGTTATTTTTTTTACGGCTTTGCTTGAAAGCTTGCGGCCAGAAGAAAGCCAATTCTTTTTTCCTTCTCTGGAACGCACATTTACGCCAAATTTAGACACACTTGCGAGGTCAGGGGTTGCCTTTACTAGGGCTTTTTCTGCGGGTGGAGTGACCCGCGCTGGGCAGGAAGCTGTGTTTTGCGGCTTATTGTCGGGCGAAAAAACTTCGGCCATGCGTGAATTGCCGCAATTGAATCCTTGGTGCCTGACGGAAATATTGAAAAAAAATTTAAATTCCAAAACAAGTGTGCAAGGCGCATGGTGGCATGCAGGCGATTTTAATTTCGATGGCCAGGGTTCGTTTTGGCTCAAACATGGCACAGATCGAACCCTTTCTCGACAGAATTTTTTGCCTCAAACTCCAGGAACCTGGTGGGGGCTTTCGGATTTTGCCTTGGTTGACCGCATGAAAGAAGAACTTTTAAAAGCTCCAATGAGCGCCGACCTTCAGTCTCATTTGTTTTTATCGGTCTCGAATCACCCCGATTGGGGATTGCCTGCAGACGCGCCTGAGAATATAAAAAATGATTTAAATTTAAAATCTGCGCATCCTTCAAGGCTTTCGGCTTTGTACACCGATGCGGCTTTGGGGCATTTGGTTGATGTGCTGAAAGAAATTAAAATACCTCATTCCACAGAATCATATTGGGATGCAGCAGTATTTATTGCCGTAAATGACCATGGAACAATGGTGCCTTCGGGTAAAAACGCCCAGGGTTATTCTTGGGGATTGGGCAGCGAGTCAGATATTCGTGCCGCTGTGGCCATGAGCCATGCAGGTTTGGTGTTGAACGGTGGTCTTGTGCAAAATGCTCTCAAGGGCATTCAAAAAGCGTCGGTGGTAAATTCAAATTTTGTAAGCCAGGCAGATGTGTTTGCAACACTTGTTGATTTGGCTGGTTTAAACGCAAATACCACAGCCGATTCTTTGTTTAGCTTGAAACGGCGCTGGCCTGTGACCGTTGATTTAGGCAGTCGTATTTTTTTACCTGGAGACAGGACTGATAATTCTTTTGTATTTAATAGGTCTCAATTTTTATCGGATCAAAAACTATCAAAAGAAAATAGAAATGCTTTGAATGCACAGTTGTTTTTTAAAGGATATTCTATTTTAACGAGATCTGGAGCTGTGGGGCGAGAGTTCTGAAAAATATTTGGGGAGAAAAATTAGAAGCTTTGTTTTGCCATAAATTAAATTCTTTTTTATTGTTGGCAATTGTTGCTTTCAGCATGATTTTTTCCATAGCGAAAAGCGAAGCCTTGCCCATTAACTCTTTTGTTTCTTTAGGTGTCGGTACCATTCAGTTGCCTTATCCTTCTAAAGAATTTGAAGAAAAAAGGACTTTTTACAATTACACTTATTGCAGTGCAGCATCTGGTTTAGGTGTGGTTTTTAAAGCATTTGATTTGAATTGGCTTTTGGGTGCAAGCATGAGAGTTTCGGACCGCACCGCATTTTTTGATTTAAATAGAACTTTTAGTCCTTCTCCTTTAGGGGAGGGGGGAAATATTATTCTCGGTGATTTGGATGCCGCTTGGTTTTACTCATGGCAGTCATTTAAATTGATGGGCTCGATGCATTTATCGAAAGAGCGGATTCATTTTTTGCGGCAGACTTTGCAAAATACGACGGTGAGATTGGGCGCAGAAGTGCAATACAAAAATGAAAACTGGCTGTTATTTGATGCACTCCCGTTATACCGTTTTAATGCGGGATATATGCTTCCAATTTCAGCTTATTCTTACCAAGACGGCGTTCCTAAGAATTTAAAAGCGCAGCAAATGGAAGCAGATTTCAGTCGCGGTTTTTCGAGTTCCGGTAAGCTGTGGGGGTGGGATGCCACCTTAGAATTTGGTGTTGAATTTTTATCGCCCCGCAAATTATTTGTTAATAAAGCGCTGATTGGTATTGGAATTCAAAAGAAATATTACACTCAAATTATTAAAGAAACAAATTTGCGCGAAGAATTTATTTCTGATTTTAAATCGGAAGACTTTAATTATAAAGTGACACTGGCTCGCGACTTCGACCAGTAATTCTTACGAACAAAGAAGTATAGGACGATGAACTCTCTCAATAAGCCGTTGACCTAAGTCGTGTGCAAAGAAGTTTTCAACAGCTCCACGCGGCCTGTGTCCTAAAATAATAAGGTCTGGTTTGAGTTTTTCTGCAAAAGAAACAAGTTCTTCTGTGGGCTCACCTTTGAGCAAATGAGTTGTTATATGTGTTGAAGTTTTTTGATGCATATGGTCGGCGTGTTTCGTTAACGAGAGTGACCTCTCTTTTTCGAGCGTGGCAAATGCACGCTCAAAGCCACGTTCTACTTCCATTCTTAAAAGTGGATCTGCCTCGTAGGCGAGGTCGAGCACAGGCTCTAAAACGTGCACAAGTGAAATTGTGGCACCTGTAGCTGCAGCAATTGAGCAGGCAAGTGTCTCGCATTTATCGAGGTTGTCATTTAATGCTGTGGCAACTAAAATACGCGATTTACCGACATTTTCGAGAGTTGAATCTGCGGGGATTACCAAAAGCGGCTTTGTGATTTTTTTGAGTGTGCGCAAAACAGTCGACCCAAGAATAAATTCTTGAAAGAACGAATGGTGCTTTTTTCCCATAATTAAGAGGTCACATGGTGAATCTGCATTTTCATATTCTTTAAGAATTTCCGCCTCCGTCTGCCCTTTGAGTTTTAAGGTTTGAATATTATCGCGCGATAAAATTTGTAACCGATCAAGCCTGTCTTGGAATTGCTTTTCGAGCACAGTTGCAAAATTTATTTCACTCATATGAATGACGTTACCTGGGAATATTCCCGACGCAAATGCAGAATATTTAGACCACTTGCGGAGGTCGGAATCTACAGAGGCAAACGTAATTTGCGCACCGAGCCTTGAAGCAAATTGAAGTGCAAGTGCGTCCACGTGCAGTGTTTCTTCGCTTAAATCAGTGGCTAAAAACATATGGCGAAAGGGAGAAGTGGAAGGATTCATATATCACCTCATTCTGATAACACTGCAATTAAGTGTCGGACAGATAAATTTTAGAGGTGAGGCACACGAAAAAAAAATTCTCTGACAATTAATCTGTCCGAGAATTTAGACTATCAAACATATTTATGACTTGAAATTGAGAAAGGGATTCAGCCAGAGAGGTATGATTTACTCTTGTTCAGTTAAGGGAACAGGAACTGGAATGGGGCGTGGACGAGGGCGTGGTGGAATGGGGAGTGGGCGAGGACCACTCACTTGGCATTCTGCATAAGTGAAATAAGGGCCCTGAACGGGGTCTAAGGTGTGTTGAATGGCAACACTAAAGCCAGGCACTGAAAAGTCGACTTTAAGGCCCAAAACCGACGCAGGCACATCGTAAAAGCGGTGACCTAAGCCAGCGCCTTCAGAAACCAATTTTGCATCGCGCAAAAGCAATTGACTTCGTCCTGTTCCAGCAACAGTTGAGATTACGTCGAGCTTTAAATGTTCAGTATAAGGCTCTACTGTTTCGCCATCTGACAATAAATCGCCCATTCCAGTGAGCACGTACTGAAACGATGTGCCGCTGCCAAGGGCCAATTGAGATGAACACGAAAAATGCACAGGGCGCATTGCAAGTGCCGGACTTGAAAGGCTTAAAGCCATTGGCAAAGCAGAAAGGCTTAAAAGAAATTTTTTCATGTCGCTACTCCTAGGGGGACTCCCCTTTTTATTGTCTTTGGCCACACATATGGCGCAATAAAAAAGTAACTAGAATCATGCGCAGAGTCAAGTTTTTTGGGTATCGAAAAATGACGATGTGCTAAAAAGTGTGTACCTGGTGGGATACACAATAAATATTTAATAAAAGCATGTTGTTACATGAAAAGTAGGTCATATTGAAATACTAAAGACGATCGAGTGCCACGACTTCTTGAACACTTTCAACAGGAAAGAGTTGGATTTCCCGCTCCCCACGCATTGCGAGGTCTACTAATATTTTACGTTCTTGCTTAAAGTTACTGGCGGGCAAATAGATGCGGTCGAACCCAAGCTTGAGTGCTTCTTGCACTCTTAAAGCGGCATGGCTCGTGGCTCGAATTTCGCCAGAGAGCCCGACTTCGCCAAAAAACGCAAAGCGACCAGCCAAAGGTTTTTCGAATAATGACGAAGCTACAGCTGCCGCTAAAGCGAGATCGAGTGCGGGTTCGAATATTTTTAATCCGCCTGCAACGTTGGCATAAATATCATTTGTAGCTAGATGCAACCCAGCGCGCTTTTCGAGCACGGCTATTAAAATAGAAAATCTGTTTTGATCGAGGCCTGTGACAGTACGGCGAGGCACACTAAATGAAGTTCGGCCTACCAGAGATTGAATTTCGACTAGCAAGGGGCGTGTGCCTTCTACACTTACTGCTACTGCAGAGCCCGCCACTCCTGCACGGTGACCTTCTAAAAAGAGGGCGCTGGGATTTGCCACATCTTTGAGTCCGTTCATATGCATTGCAAAAACGCCGATTTCGCCTGTGGATCCGAACCTATTTTTAACGGCACGTAAAATACGGTGACCACTTGTGGCGTCGCCTTCTAAATAAAGCACGGTATCGACCAGATGTTCCAACGCTTTAGGGCCAGCTATGTGTCCTTCCTTTGTGACGTGCCCAATAATAAGCGTGATGATGTCTTTTGATTTGGCGTGATTCATAAGGCGAGAGGTGCAGTCGCGCACCTGTGAAACAGCTCCGGGGCCTGCCGATAAGTCGGCAGACGACACGGTTTGAATAGAATCTACGACTAAAACATCTGGTTTTAGAGAGTCAGAGGCTTCAAGAATAGTGTCGAGGCTCGTTTCGTTTGAAATGAGAATGTTCGGATTTAAAGTACCAAGGCGTTCGGCGCGAAGTTTAATTTGCTCGTTACTTTCTTCGCCCGATGCATACAAAACTTTGTAACCTTGGCATGCTAGACCATGCAGTGCTTGCAAAAGTAATGTCGATTTTCCAACGCCCGGGTCGCCCGAAAGTAAAATCATGCTGCCGCGTACGAGTCCGCCGCCCACAACTCTGTCGAGCTCCGGAAGTCCGCAAAAAATGCGGGGTTGTGGTCGCATTTCTATCTGAGTAATAGGCGTAGGGGCGTTGTTATTTTTAGATTGTGTGCGGCCAGAAACGTTGTTCGAGGATTGAGTAGAAGCAACAGATTCTTCAGAAAACGAATTCCAGGCGTCGCATTCAGGGCAACGCCCCATCCATTTTGGTTGTTGACAGCCACACTGGGCACATACAAATATAGTTTTTTTTATTTTCATGGTAATTCTCTTGCGGGAAGGCGTTCAAAAAATGCGATGGTTTCGTAATGCACTGTTTGCGCAAAAGCATCGATGAGCGTTATGGATTTGAGTCGAAATCCTTGTTGAATAAGCACTGCGCCATCACGAGCCAAACTTGCTGCGTCGCAGGCAACGTAACAAATAAGTGCATTTTCGGAAGACATCAAATTGCACAATTGAAGAGTAGGGAGTTGTCCTAAGCCAGTGCGCGGAGGGTCGGCGATTACAATTTGTGGTCTGTCTGATTGTTGAATTTGGTTTTTTTCGAATTGATTTAAAAACTCCAGAACATCTGATTCCACAACTTTAACTTGCGCATTTTTGTGATTCAATGCTGCAGATTTTGTGGCAGGACCAACGCCTTCAACGGCAATGGAGACGCATGGAATTAATTTTTGAGCTGCAATATTCTGAACCAAATTTGAAAATGTTCCCGAGCCTGAATACAAATCCCAGGTAGAAACGGATGTTGATAATTGAGTCGATTCATGAGGGATATGTGTTGATGATTGCGAAAAATACTGAGATATTGCGTTCGAAATGATTGGCACATAAATACTGTGTGCATCGACGTGCGGTTGCACAAAACTGTTTTTGTGAATCTGATAATGTTCGATTTGCGGATGCGCAATTTGAAATAAATCAGCTGTTTCAATTTCAAATTTTTTAGAAATTTCTTCCGTGACTTTGTTTCTGATTTGCTTTAAAGAATTTTTGTGAGTTTCGCTAAAAAATTCCATTGAAATTTTCTGATTTTTTGTACATGTGATTTCGACTGAGAGTTGTGCCTGTGCTGCATGCTGGATTAAAGATGATTCTAAGGTAGAAAGAATATCTGTTATTTTTTCTACCGGTAAAATGCAGTGCTTTGCCGTTACAATTTGATGCGATTTTGTTTGAAAATAACCAAGTGTTTTTCCGTCAAAATGAAGGCGTACGCGTTGTCGATAATTTATAGCTTTTGGTCTTATGATATCTAGTTTTTGCTGTGCAATATCGAGTTGTTCTTGAGGCCATCTCCCCAGTCGGCGCAGAGTTTCGTGCAGCCATTGTACTTTAAATTCCGTCTGATTAATTTCTGGCAGATGTTGCAGTTGGCAGCCACCGCATTTTTCAAATACCGGACATGGAGCAGGGCGTCGCATTGAATTAGGAGTTTCAATTGCAACAAGGGTTCCTTCGCAATGATTTTTCTTTGATTTCTGCAAATTTACGACGACAGTTTCTTGGGGCAAAACTCTTTCCACAAATACAACTTTGCCATCGGGCAATCGAGATATGCCTTTACCGTCGGTGGTAAGAGCAGTGAAATTTAAAGTAACAGACATACTGAATCCCTTTGAATTGAACCGAGGCGGGCGTACTCTGTTTGCTTCGCTGGCGCACCCTTATTACAGGAGAGTTCTTAGCATGACTTCATCAAATAATATCCCTCATCCTCCCCGAAAACCTTTTATAGGTAATTTGCCCCAAGTGATGGGCGACGAAACCATTCAGCAAATGATTAAGCTTTCGGCTCAATTCGACGGTATTTTTGAAATTTTATTGCCAGGCGCCCGCTTTGCAGTGGTGTCGAATGCAGCACTCATCGAAGAGCTCTGCGATGAAAGCCGTTTTGGAAAATTTGTAGGTGGTGCACTTGCCGAAGTGAGAAATTTAGCTGGTGATGGTCTTTTTACTGCGCATTCGCACGAACCCAATTGGAATAAAGCACATAATATTCTTGCTCCTGGCTTTGGCATGAAGTCTATGAAAGAATATTTGCCAACCATGATTAAAATTGCCAGACAGCTCACAGAAAAATGGAGTCGGGTGGGTATTAATGGGGTTAATGTTGTCGACGATATGACCCGTCTGACACTCGAAACCATTTCGATGTGCGGATTTGATTATACTTTTCATTCCTTTGAAGGTGAAAAGCTTCATCCTTTTTTAGACGCCATGGTAAATACTCTCTCTGAATCTATGCGGCGCGTGAAAAGACTGAAGGTGCAAAAATACTTTGCGTTTAAGGCGAATCGTAAATTTGAAGACGACATTAAATTTATGCACAGCTTGGTTGACGATGTTATTAATGAGCGACTTAAAAATAGCGAAAAATATAAGGGCAAATTAGATTTTTTAAGTCTCATGCTCGATGGCATTGATAGGAAAACTGGTACAAAACTCGATTATACCAATATCAGATTTCAACTTTTAACATTTTTAATTGCTGGCCACGAAACAACAAGTGGTATGCTTTCGTTTAGCATTTACAACCTTATTAAGCATCCGAATATTTTGGCTCAAGCAATTGCCGAAGTAGATTCCGTTTTAGGCCGAGATTTAAATCGGGATATTACTTTTAAAGATGTTTCTGATTTAAAATTGATTGGACGCATTTTAAATGAATCTTTGCGACTGTATCCCACAGCTCCTGCATTTGCAGTGTCGCCTCAGCAAGAGCAGACAATAGGCGGAAAATATAAATTTTTACCAGGCGAACGAGCCTTAGTTCTTACTTATATGTTGCACCGTGATAAAAGTGTTTGGGGCGAAAACGCCGATAAATTTAATCCCGATAATTTTTTACATGAAAACGAAAAGCTCAGGCCTTCTCACGCTTTCCGACCCTTCGGAAACGGCATGAGAGCGTGTATTGGGCGGCATTTTGCGATGGTTGAAGCAACAATTGCTTTGGCAATGGTATTGCAACGCTTTAAGCTAGAAGACTCTTGGAATTACAAGCTAGAAATTAAAGAAGCTCTCACATTAAAGCCAAATGAGTTTAAAATAAAGGCCATTGAGAGGACAGACTGCGTTAATCTCGTTTCTGGTGATGCCTCTGGCACTGCAGTGATTCAAAATTTAAATACAACGCAAAATTTAAATACAACGCAAAAAAAGTTGGACACTCAAAAATTAAATCCTCAAAAAATTGAGAGTCACAACACCCCTCTTGCAATATTGTTCGGCTCAAATATGGGATCTTGTGAAGATTTTGCAGATAATATTGCATCTAAGGCACGAAAACTCGGCTTTATTGTTAGTGTTGCTGAGCTCGACGACATGCTAGAAGGATTGCCAAAAACTGGCGCAGTATTGATTTTGACGTCGACATATAACGGAAATGCACCAGATAATGCTTTAAAATTTGCAAAAAGTATTGCGCAAAATAATTTCGATGCGCAAGGCGCCAGCGTTTGTGTCTTAGGTGTTGGAAACACTCAGTGGAAAACTTTCCAGGCATTTCCGCGCTTTATTATGGAACATTTAACGCGACATCACGCAAATGTATTTATGGCCCCTGGCGAAATTGATGTTAACAACGATTTTGAAGGCGATTTTGAAAAGTGGAAAAAGGGATTTTGGAGTCAGTTGCAACAAATTTTTGATCTGAAATTTAACGAAGATGCTGCAAAAGATGATGCAATTTATAGAGTCGAGTATTTATCTCGAGAAACTTTTCGGCCACTCCATGCTGAATACGATGCTGTTCCCGTAGTTATGACTCACAATTCTGAACTTCAAAGAGTTGGTGGGCACGATGGCTCCGAACGGAGCACCAGGCATATTGAATTTAAATTGCCGAAAGATATGAACTATAATATTGGAGATCACTTAGGTGTTTTTTCGAAAAATAGAGAGGGTTTGGTTCAGGCCATAGCAGCAAGGTTTCATTTGCCAGTAGAGTCTTATATTAAATTACACCTTTCAGGCCAAGAAAAAACTCATTTGCCCATGGGACAGGCAATTTCAGTCTTTAGAATACTCACGGAATATTTGGAGCTTCAAGATGTCGCTTCACGCAAAAGTGTTGAAATTTTATCGCAATTTACTAATAATTCTGAACATTTGGAAACGTTAAACTTATGGAGCTGGGAAACAAATGAAGGTGAAGAACTTTATCAGAAAGAAGTGCGAGAAAAACGCCGCAGTGTGTTTGGCCTATTGTTACTTTTCCCGAGTGTTCAATTGCCTTTTGAAAAATACCTCGAAATGTGCCCTGCGATTCGACCTCGGTTCTATTCTATTTCGAGTTCTCCGCTCAACAGAGAAGACTCACTTTCAATCACTGTTGGAGTTGTGAGCGGAAATGATTTGGCAGAAAATGGTACATTTAAAGGAGTTTGTTCGTATTATTTAGCAACGCGAGTGCCTGGAGAACATGTTTATGCGTTTGTGAGATCGCCAGCAGTGCCGTTTGTTCTTCCAAATGACCTAACAAAACCTGTAATTATGGTTGGACCCGGCACGGGATTGGCTCCTTTCAGAGGCTTTTTACAAGAGCGTGCTGCTTTAAAGAAACAAGGCAAAAAATTGGGCACTGCTCTGCTATTTTTTGGTTGCCGCAAGCCAGAGCACGATTTCATTTATGAAAAAGAAATCAGAGACTTTGCCAGCGAAAATTTGTGTCAATTATTCACTGCTTTTTCGCACATTCCCGAGCCGGAATTTCCGTTTGTGCAAAATCGAATTTGGCAAAATCGTGACCAAGTTTACAAATTGCTAGAGGCAGGGGCATCTATTTATGTTTGTGGCGATGGAATGTTTATGGCGCCAGATGTGCGAAAAACTTTTGCAAAAATATGGGAAGAAAAATCGGGGTGCACTGCCCACGAGGCCGAAGTCTGGGTTTGCGAGCGCGAGCAAAATGGCCAGTATTTGAGCGATGTGTTTGGACAAAAAAATTAGTGTTTATGTACATTTTTGAATAGTATGTGCATTGTGACCTATGAAGTGATTTTGAGTCCTGAGAAATATGTGAAAGGACAATATGACCCTTGTAGAGATTTTTATTGTTGGAATTTTTATTTTTCTTGTTTACTTGGCGCTTGGGCCGATTCAAAGAAAGATAGAGAGAAAGATTTTAAATATGACTAAAAAAAGCCGCCGCAGTGCGGATTATGCCGATTTAATAGATATCACTAATTACAAATCCGATTCTCAAAATAAGGAAAAACATTGATGAATTCACCTTTTCAAGATCCCTCGTTTGCACGTTTTGCCAGCCGGTTTATAACTGGTGCTATTGCTTTTGTAGCAATTGTTTTGCTTATGAATTCTTTTTCTGTTGTCGCTCCCGGAAACACTGGGGTTATATTTAATGTCTGGACTGGGTCGTTGCGTACCGTGCCTCAAGGTATGGCCATTCGTGTGCCATTTGTGAGTCAGGTGCAAAGTTATCCAACGGCCTTGCGCACTTATAGCATGGTGCGCAGGAGTGGCGAGGGCTCTGCAATTGGAGACGACAGCATCGATTTGCCAACGCGCGAAGGCCAGCACATCACGCAAGATATTTCTGTAACCTACAATACCTCCGAAGAGCAGGCAGCGGAAGTTTTTAAAGCATTCCGTGGTGCAGATATGTCTGAAATAGAAGCAACATTTATTCGCCGCACAATAATAACTGTGGCGCAAAATGTGGCGGGTCAAATGTCTCTGTCTGAAGTTATTTCATCAAAGAGAAACGCATTGCAAGATTCCATTCAAACTAATTTGTCGGCTGAATTGGTAAAAATGGGTTTTCATTTAGATAAAGTTAATTTGGGAGCAAGCCATTTGCCTGCAAGTCTCGAGACTCAAATGCAAGCAAAAATGGCAGCACAACAGCAAGCGCAGCAAGCAGAATACGAGCTTCAAAAGCAACAAATGTTGGCTAAAGCCACAGTGGCAAAAGCAGAAGGCGAAGCACAATCTATAATTGTTCGCGCTAAAGCAGATGCAGAAGCAAACCGCATGTTGCAATCCACTTTGACATCTATATTAGTGCAAAATAAAACCATTGAAAAATGGGATGGTCATTTGCCGCAAGTGTCGGGGCATTCCAATCCTTTTGTGAGTATTGGTGCACTCAATGGTGCAGCTGAATCTTCAAAGGGTAAATAAAAATAATTACATATTGGCTTTATTCAATAAGCATTAGGATGAATAAAGCCTTTGAATGGCGTGAGAAGGCATATTTTAATGTCGACCCATAAGCTCCAATTTTGAATGTACCACAAATCGCATTCAATGCGTTTTTCGAGAGAAGTGTTGCCACGCCAACCGTTGATTTGCGCCCAACCCGTTATTCCAGCTTTGACTTTATGACGAGCCATATAGCCAGGAATATGATTGCGGAAGTCTTGCACAAAAACAGGTCTTTCGGGCCTCGGGCCAACAATGCTCATATCGCCACAAAGTACATTCCAAAATTGTGGAATTTCGTCGAGGCTCGATTTTCGTAAGAGTTTTCCAATAGCAGTTGTTCTGTCGTCATCTTTTTTAGCCCAAACGGGGCCAGTGTTTGTTTCGGCATTGTTGCGCATTCCTCTGAATTTGAGGCACCAAAAGATGTGCCCATCGAGGCCCATGCGCTCTTGACGGTAAAAAATGGGCCCAGGGCTCGACAGTTTAACAAGAATAGAAAGAATAAAAAATATTGGAGAAAGCGCAATTAATGCACAACTTGCAAACAAAATGTCGTAGGCTCGTTTTGTGAGTCTACCATAAGTGTCGAGGGTTGAAGCATTTAATGCGACGGCAGGAAGCCTGCCAAGCATAGTGATTTGCGAAGTTAAATAAGATGGTGTGCCAAAATCCGAAACCAATATGACTTCGGCAAGTGTGTTACCTAAGTTATTGAGTATTCCTTCGAGGTATTTACCTTCGTCAGGCTTTAGTGCCACAAAAATAACATCGAGCTGGCCATGAATCATTTGGTCAGCCACAGCTTCGGAATTGGATGCCGGAAAGGCAATGATTTCTGCAATGGCCCAATCTGGCTGCGACTGAGCCATGTCTTCTATTTCCCGAGACACTGAACCTGAGCCTACAACGAGGGCTTTTAACGTGCGTTTGCCGCTGCGGAGTTGCATGCGTGAATATTTGCGCACAAAGCTGCGTCCGAAGGGCAATACAAGTGGCACAAAACAAAAGAAGAGCACTAAAGTAACACGACTGTAGCGGTGTTCGAATAAAAAATAGGTCGAAGTGACAAACACAAAAAATGCGAAAATATGACTGCGCGCCAAATCGAAATGCTCTTCCCATACTTTGCGACGGTGCAAGCTGCGGCGGTAAACTCCAGTAGAAATAAACACAAGCAAATAACTGAAAATGAGTAAAGGAATGAGCATGGCATAGGTGTCGAAATTGTCCGTTCCTTTAGGCATGGCAATGAGACCCAAATCGAATCGCACAAAAAAAGCAGCTATCCAGCAAAGTAAAACCAAAAACAAATCGGTGATAAATCGGATTATATTTAAGGACTGTGCATACTTTTGAATTTTCAAAGTGCATCCATTTCGTAATTGATCAACTGTGATTGACAAGATTGATGATTGCCTGAGCAAAACTCTCTTGAAATTGGCTCGTGCTGAATTGCTTGAGGTGGTTTTGAATTTGTTCTGTCATTATTTTAGAACCCGGTTTTTGAAGCGTTTCTAGCACAGTTTTAATCATTTCTGTTTCGTTGTCGGCCTCAAATAGCGAGCCCGTGACTTCGGGCAAAATGGTTTCAGCTGTTCCGCCTTTGTTGGGTGCCACTACCCAAAGGCCTGCAGCTTGAGCTTCTACGGGAACAATTCCAAAATCTTCAACCCCCGGAAAAAGCAAAATGCGGCTGCGTGCATAAAGTTCTGCAACTTTTGCATCGGAAGGGTTTTCGAAAAATTGAATGTTTTTATTTGCGGAATATTGTTTTTTTGCTGTAGAAAATTCCTCGCCATTGCCTGCAGCAATGACCAGAATATTCAGTTCGACTAAGAGATCGAGGGCACGTTTCATTTTTTTGTACGGGACCCATGCTCCAAACAAAAGAACTTCGGTGCCGATTATTGTCGATGAATTGCTGAGATGGTTAGAAGAATTCTGAGATTTTTCAAACCGAGCGATATCAACGGGCGGATAAATGACAATGCTTTTTCGCCCATAATAAAGACTGCAGCGTTTTGCAACGTAAGAACTGTTCGAAATAATTTGATGAATTCTAGTGGTAGAAACACAATCCCAAATGCGTAGACGCGACAAAATAATGCGGCGTAAAATTTCTAGTGGTCTTAAAATTGTAGCGGCTTTTTTAAAGTAACGGCGCTCTTGATCCCAGGCGTACCGCATGGGGCTGTGCACATAAGAAATGTGTTTGGCTGTGGGGTGGGGAATGATTCCCTTTGCAACGCAATGAGAACTAGAAATTATAATGTCGTATTCAGACATATCGAGACTTTCGGCAGCCATGGGTAACAATGGCAAACACCATTTATAATAGCGTTGAATGCCGGGCAATGAAGCTAAAAATGACTTAAAAATTTTTGTAGGTTGTTTGTTGAGTTTTAGAACTTCAGGAGTGCCAAACAGCAAATAGAGGTCTGCTTGGGGCAATAAATTGAGTATTTCTTCGAGTACTTTTTCGCCCCCACGTCGCGAAAAAAACCAATCGTGAACCACTGCAATTTTTTTATTGCTGAGAATTTCATGCAAATTAGTTTTGTGAGACGTGTTTTGCACACTCATGAAATAGCCCGCTCTAAAATAAGCTGTAGCTCAGTGTCTTCGTATCGTACCGTAAGAGTTTCGGCGCGGCGCACCATGACTTTGCCCGGAGAGAGGTCTTTTTTCTTTTCAATTCCAGACCGATTTGCAAAGCGAATGTCTGCACCCTGCGAATGAGAATGCTTAGAATGGTAAACTGCTAAAACAGCCGCTTCGCGAATTGCGGCATTGGACGGCTTGTTACCTTTGGGTTTTTCGAGCCAAACGTGGCTGCCTTCGCCTGTAAAAACGTGAAGCCAAAAGTGGTGTGCAGGCATGAGTTTTATCATGGCATCGCCATCTGATGCGGACTTTGCAACACGAATAAATTCGCCCGTAGAAGCCAAATAAGAGCGGTAAGGCAAACGGCGGACCTCTTTTTCTTGTGCCAGTCGTTTGTTTTGCCCACCTTCGGTCCAAGAAATATCGAGCAAAGTTAATATTTGTTGCACCGGAATAGGAAGGTTTCTTTGCAACAAAATGTCGAGTGCGCTTTTGACTTCGGTGCGCGATTTTGTATTTTTTTCTTCGAGCAATTTATTTTCAAGCTCTAAAATTGATGCAGTGGCATTGCTCAGTTGGTTGTTAAAAGTTTCTAGTGCCTTCTGACTCTCTGCAATGCGAGATTGGAGTTCCGTGCGCCTGCGGGTTAATTTATCGACCAAATGAAAGGCATCGTTGAGCAAATCGCCCGGTTTTTGCCCCTGTTTGAGTTGCATCATGGCAGGAAGACCATCGCTTTCGATGAGTTCTGCAGGAATATACCATGTGGGAGAACCCTGCGGCCATAAATACAAGTTTGCCCTAAATGCCTCTGCGCGTTTGCTGAGTTTGAGCAGTTCAGAGTCTGGCGGCAAATCGGCTTTTTGCCTCAGGAGGCGCCGTTCGAGAAAGCTCAAGCGCGTGCGCACAGAGCGTCGCACATGTGTTGGTAGAATAGAAAGTTGAGCATTTAATGTGGTTGCAGGGAGCGCTCCGGGTGAAGGTTTGGGCACTGTTGAATGAGAAATTTGTGTCGATTGAGTTTCTGGTTGAGTCAATATTTCTAGCTGGGATTTGTTTTTTGGATGAGGGCTGGTTTCTGAAAGTGAATCAGTTGCAGGAACAGCAATATCAAAGAGTGAAGTGCAACACCACGTTACAACTTGTGCTTCGAAAGTCGCCCGTCTCTTGGTTTTAATATTTTCGAGGCTCCATTCGCAGAGACTTTCAAAAAAAGGCATTCCAGGTTCGTATCCAGCACTCACATGATTGTAACGTTCAGGCACACCTAAATGTTTTTTGGCAATACAAAGCCTTGGTGGCCTTGCGTCGAGGTCAAGAATAAGTGTGTCTGCTTCTCGGTTTTCTGCATCGGGTTCGAATTCAACTATAATGCATATGGGCGCAGTGCTTCCGGAAACAGAAATAATTTTACGACCCAAAAGATGCTTACGTGCCACCTGCACAAACCCGCCAGGAACTCTGCTTGCAGGCGGTCGGAGATTTGAAAGACTCAAGCCCGCAGCACCACGTGAAATAGAAAACAAAGCAGCTGTTTTATCGTCTCCTGGCTTGTATACTCCTAATACTAATACGCCGTCGTCTGTGGCGGTTATTTTTTGCAATGAAGTGTCTGCAAGGCGTGCAAAAATAGGTGCCCAACGCTTGTTCCAAAGTGCTGTGCGTGTGGCCTCAAGCGGACCCCGTTCTGTAAAAAAACGAGGCGGCATTTGTGAATTGAGTTCAGTCATCATAAGGGTCTCTTGTGTCGTTTATTGTTTCTAATTTCCCAGTGAACACTGCTTTGCCCCGAAGCAATAAGTTCTAAAACTTCGAGCCGGTGTTTCCAGACACGGTGTTGTGCTCGCACTTCTAATTCAAGAGTTTGAGCTACCGTGAGAGAATAGTTTTGCACATTTTTTTCAAATTTAGAATCATTCGCATCCCAGTCCCAACGATTCGTGGCCTTGAGTTCCGATTTTTCGATGCGTCGTAAAGCTTGACGCCAATCGGAAATGGATTCAATTGATTCTGAAACTAAATGTTGGAGTTCCGTACGACCCATATCGCCTAAAAGACGGTGAATATCGGAATTAGAAAATGGAATTGGTTTAGAGTTGAGTATTTTTTGGAGGGCAAGGGCGTCGCTAGAATTATTTTCAATATTCACGCGAGGTGCAGAATTGCGAGCAGTTGAGGGTGTTTTGCGATTGAGCGAAATTCCTTGAATGCGCTGACGCGATAATACATTTCTCACGACAAATAATCCTGTACAAAATTAACCATAAAAATTTATCGCAACCGACTTTCGAGGTACTGAATGAGCGGAGAATCTGCAGACTCACCCGTGGCACGCAACCTAGAAATTTCGTCGAGTATTTTTTTACGCCAGCCCATATCCAACTGTCCCTGCGCTGCCATAGCATCCATTGCAGAACGATAGCTTTGACCGTCCTGTTCTTGCTGATTTTGTTTGTCCGATTCCTCTTCGTCTTGCAATGCTTCTAAAGCTTTTACGATTGATTCCTGACTCTGGTTTGCAGATTTCCTCATGCCGTCGGTTTTTCCGCTTTGTGCAGATTTTGCTGCTTGCTTGGCGTTTTCGCGCGCTTCTTCGCCGGCTTCATTAAATTCTTTTGAGAGTTTTGGTAAATTTTGAAGCGATTGCGCAGCAGAATTCATATTTTCTGAAGCTTGATTGGCTTCTTTTGAGCGACCTTGTTCGAGGTTGCCATCGGCTTTTGTGAGGTTTTCACGAGCTTCTTTGAGTGCACGTGCTCTTGCTGCGGCCATAATGCGCATGACTTCACCCAAATTTTTAGATGCTTCTTCTACAGCAAAATTGGCTTGAATTTCGGCACCAGAGCGGTCGGTGCTTTTGAGTTTTTCGCTTGTATCAGCTATTTTTTCAGGCGTTTTATCGAATTTTAATATCTTTTCGATGGCTTGCTTTTCGTCTAAATTTAAACCGGTTGAATTGGATTTGGCGGCATCAAGCATTTTTTGTTTGAGGCCCTGTGCTTCGGCAGAGAGTTTTTGCGCATCGGTGGCGAGTTTAGAAATTTCAGATTCATTAACTTTAGGAATTGAAGCCTTTAAAGACTGTAATTTAGCAAATAAATTGCTCACTTGTTCCTGGTTTTGTTCGCGTTTTAAGGCATCGAGGGCCGCTTGAATTTTAATTTCGGCTTTTTTTGCATTCGCATCGGCAGGAGCCTTCATTTTTTCGACATTTTCTTTTGCAGCTTGAATTTGCCGCCGCGTGACACTTTGTCTGCCTAAATTAACTGCAGCATTAAAAGCTTTTTCTAACGATGATTGTGCAATTGCTTTTTGTTTGTCTAAATTGTTTTTTGAATTTTTGATTTCAGACTGCGCTGTTTCTAGTTCTTTTATTATTTGTTGGCGAATTTCTTCTCTGCTTTTGACTTCGATTTCGATTTCTTTCGATTCTCCGAATATTTCAGGAACCACAGTGCGAGCCAATACTTTTATATAAAGTGCGTCTTTTGGCCCAAAGGGAATTCCGGCCGTGTTCAGCGGAGCAGATGGAGCGCGAAAAGTGCTTTGCTGGCCGTTTGCAAATTCCCCGAGTGTTTTTGTAAAACGATATCCGGAGCGAGTACGCACCTGAAATTCAACTTGATTGAGAGGAATTTGACTTTGAACACCGATAGAAAAATTTAATTTTCCAACGGTCTGAATATCAGCATCATCGCTCAATGCATTCACTTGGTCCAAGGTTACGATGGGTCGTGGCACAGCTTTAATTTCTATAGGAACCATAAAATTTTTGCCGTTTTGAGTGGTAATTTTGAGCGTAAAAGCATGGTCTTCGGTTTCGGGCCATTGCATTTGCGTATAAATTGAACTAAAAGATGCAGCCCAATTTCCGGCAGAAGTAAAATCGAATTCTCGACTGCTTGCAGATATTGCATCGGATTGAATGAGCAATTTTAACAATTTATTTTTTGTTTTTTGCGGCGAAAAAATTTGAATAAAAGAACCTGTGTTGGCAGAAACTTTTTGATTTTCGCCTGAAAGCTTTATTTCGAGTGCAGGAGTGTCGGTGTAAGAAGGGTATTCTACGCGTAAAACCACTGAATCTGGACGTAAAACCGTAGCAATATCGGAGAAACCTACTTCAATATCTTGTCTGAAAATAAATATAATAGAAGAACCAAAAATACTGATTAATATGAGTAACCACAAATAAACAGGGTAAAAAAGTGGAGTTTTTTGAATTCCTTCAATTTGCAAATTAAGCATTAACCGGTCTTGCGGCATATGACGCAAAATGGTTATGCCTGGCAAAATTTTAAGTACTGCCAATGCTAGAAATACTGTTGAAAAAGGCAGGCCAAACCACCACAAATTCGTGCCTAAAACACGCGCAGATACTGCGCACGAAATAATAGAGATAAAAATGGCAAGAGCTAGAAATTTAATTTTTTGTTTCATGCTGGCAACACACTCACCATGGTTTCTTGATAGTTGCTAAAATCTTTGAGACTCTTAAGTTTAGGATTTTCATCAATCATGTGCCATAAAACATCGGCCGTCACTAGAATGTCGCCTATAGACCGGTGGCGGGATTCAAACTCAAGCGAATAATGTGCGGCTAAAGAATCTAAGTTTTTACGGTCACACTTCACTAAATCTCTGGCCATTTTTAATGTGCATATAATGTGATAATTGCAAGATATTCCAAGGCGCGCAGATTCGTGAATTAAAAAACTGGAGTCGAATTCTGCGTTGTGTGCAATACCAACACATCCGCGCATAAAGTCGTGAAATAAAGGTAATACCTTCGAAATTATGGGCTGGCCTTTGAGCATAGCGTCGTCTATTCCCGTGATTCCAAAAGTTTCAGGGGGCAATTTAACCTCGGGATTGATAAGCCAGCTCACGCGATCGATTTCTTTGCGGTTGCGATATTTTACTGCACCGATTTCAATAATGCGAGAGTTGCGCGCATCGAGGCCAGTGGTTTCAAAGTCAAAAACTACGACTTCAAGATTTTCTAATTGCAAATTGAGATCGAAAGAAGAGCCAGAAATTCCGCCCATTATTGCCACTGCATTGTTTTGTACTGTTGATTTACTGTAAACAATATTAAAAAACATGCTGTTTGCAAATGGTGAAGTCATGAATGCTCCAGAAATCTATTTTAAATGCGACGCTTGTTTACGGAAAACATTGGTAGCTGCATTCCGAGTGCTGGAGGATTCTAGTTCAAATGCGTTCAAGACTCCAAGTTTGAGCAAAAAAGAATGCAGTCCCTTGATCAATTTGAAAATCTTTTGTAAAAGCGCAGTGCTTTTTGTTGTTCCCCTTCTTAGGGGCGGTTAGCTCAGCTGGGAGAGCGCTGCCATGGCATGGCAGAGGCCGCAGGTTCGATCCCTGTACCGTCCACCAATTTTTAGTCTATTTTTAAAAATTTTTATTTTTCATGATATAATTTTCGTCTACGGAAAATTGTTTTTTTGCTTGAAATTTTAAGAAGGAAAAACACTGTTAATGAATTTGAAAAATATACCAATGGGAGATACGAATACCAAAAAAGCTGCTTTTATTTTTATATTTATTACTGTGATATTAGATATGCTTGGAATTGGAATGATAATTCCGATTTTGCCAAAATTAGTTGTTAGTTTTGTGAATGGAAGCGCCAGTGAGGGCGCAAAAATATACGGACTTTTTGGAACAACTTGGGCAATAATGCAGTTTTTCAGTTCTCCTATTTTGGGAGCATTATCTGACAGATTTGGGCGGCGGCCTGTTATTTTGCTTTCTAATTTTGGTCTAGGACTAGACTATATTTTAATGTATTTTGCACCCACATTGGCTTGGCTCTTTGCAGGTAGAGTGATTTCGGGAATCACTTCAGCCAGTATGGGCGCAGCAAATGCCTATATTGCCGATGTTACGGAACCCTCAAAGCGTGCGGGAGCATTTGGAATGCTTGGTGCGGCTTTTGGAGTTGGATTCATTTTAGGGCCGGCGGTTGGTGGGATTTTGGGGAGCGTTGATGCCAGGTTGCCATTTGCTGTGGCTGCTGCGCTGAGTTTATGCAATGCATTGTACGGTTATTTTGTGTTACCAGAGTCGTTGTTGGTTAAAAATCGAAGTCCATTTTTGTGGAAAAATGCAAATCCTTTAGGCTCTTTAAAATTATTTGTATCTCACAAAAGTCTTATTGGAATGGGAGCGATTAATTTTTTCAATCAACTTTCAAACGTGGTTTTTCCGAGCACTTTTGTTCTTTATGCCAGCTACAGATATTCATGGGATGAAAAGAAAATAGGCATATGTTTGGCTGGAGTTGGTGTTAGTTTTATGATTGTTCAAGCTTTGTTAGTGAAGCCTATTGTTGCCAAAATAGGCGAGCGTAATACTATGCTTTTGGGTGGATTTATGGGCATCATGTGTTTTGCAATCTATGGATTGGCTGAAAACCAATGGGCCTTTTTTATCGGAATTCCCTTTGCAGCTCTATGGGGAATTATGGGCCCAGCACTTCAAAGTTTAATGACTGCTCAAGTGGGACCCCAAGAACAAGGACAATTGCAAGGTGCAAATGGAAGTTTAGTAGGCATTTCTAATTTATTGGGCCCGCTGCTTTTTACGCTTACTTTTTCCTATTTTGTTGCAGATTCGCGAGCTATAAAAATTCCAGGAGCTTCGTTTTTTCTAGCTGGTGCAATATTGGCTTTGGCTCTTTTGATGGTGTTTGTATTTGTTTCACCATCTAGAACAGAAACAAGTAAGAGTGTTTAAAACTGAAATGCGACAAAGCGGTGTAGGCATTTTTGCATTGATAGATGCAGTGAATCAATGTGGAAAATAGCTGGGGAAAATAGAGCTGAATTTTGCTAATTGATTGAGAAAAATGAAACTGCCAATGGAGGTTAAGAGCGAAATGGCAAGGAGGATTTTGAGAATGAGCGTACCAGTATCGTTCAAAGTGAAATAATATTTAATCGAATTCCAGTACAAATAAAGCGAAGCTGCTGCTGCGGCAAGAGAGAAAAAATGACCTACACCCGGCAAAAAATTAAAGCAGCCAATGGGTGCCGTGCACACTGTGTATGCAAAAAAGAATCGCAATACTGCATTTTGACTCAATGCTGGAGAGCCAAAAAAGTAATTTATTGCCAAAATAAAGACAAGGTGAATGAGCGCACTAAACCCTATGATAGAAGAAGCGTATATGGCCGAACCGCCGCCACCTACTAAGGTAAGATAAACAAAACTCAATGCCGATGGAATGGCAAGAGTAGTAATTGTGAGTCTTTGAAGTTTTGAAAAATCGTAATTTGTGATGACTTGTTTGAAGAGTTTTTCAGGTTCTTTGACAGATTCTAGCACCTGAGAAAAAAATAATTTTGCGTCTTCTAATATTTCTTTTGCCAACAATTTGTATTTTCCTTCAGGTTCGCTTTGTTTTTCTGGTTCAATGCAAATAGTAACTTGTGAATCTTTGGTTTCCATTTGTCGCCCCCTTGCGCCAATAACTTCGGTTATATGTGGAGTTTTAGCGGTTTGGTTTTGTTTTGCAATAGACAAAGGCTGTCAAGTTTGAAATGTCCTTTCGAGGCTTTTTTTTGGGGAGCGAATTTTGGCGGCGTGCAATTAAAAAGAAAATCAGTCCCCGGGCTGCAGGGCTGATTTGTGAAACATTTTAAAATGAGTGAAAAGGGACTAGAATTGTTACATTCCTTGGCAGTGCATTTCGGTGATTTCTGTTTCGCCTTGTTCATTTGTTTCAGAGAGTCTTGCAGAACCATATTGAGGGGCAAAACCACCCAAAGAAAACTCTGATTTGAATGAACCTGTGCCGTTGTTACCTTGGCAAACGACAGTTGTGGAGCCGTCCATCATTGTTTCGGGAGGAAGGTCTGCCTTGCAGTTGCTGAGCGAAGCAATTTTATTACGACCAATAAAGGAGTCGTGATAAACCTCTGATGTGAGCGCAGAAGTGGTTGTATTTTTGTAAAGTCTTACGGAATATGTATTGTCGGGAACAGGTTGGGCCGGCATGCAAACCCATGCTTTGTTACTTAACGCATTTGGAGCTGCAAACACAACTGAATTTGCCAATAAACTAGAAATTAAAAATACAGACTTAATAAAATTCATAATAAAGATCCTTTTTAGTTGCTCGAGGGAAACCAATTTAAAACCAGCAGATCATTCTACTGAGTTGTGGTTCGATTCATGGCACTAAAAAAGATCTTTGTAAATAGATTTGTGCATACAGACAAAAGAACAAATACAAATAATTTCTCAAAAAAATTAACTGGACAGCCAATTGTCCTTTTGTATCAATTTAGTTTTACGGCAGTCGCCGCTATAGAATATTCTTTTACAGATTTGGTTATTTTTCGAGGTTTTTCTGAAGTGCCTTGCACCCGATCGTCTTCGTAATGTTGAGCCATTTCTGCACTTAATTCTTTGACTCCAAACACACCTTCTACGGTAGCTGTTTTTCCTGCGGCATTGATGGGAACAAAAAATTTATAACCTAAAGATGTCACCCGAATGGATTCACCTTTGGTTCCTGTTATGGCAAACCAACAACCCTTTGCTTGGCAGACTTGTTTTACTTGGCCGGTCATTTTAACGGTTTTTCCTGTGATATTTTGGCTTTCGTTGATGCATGCCTCGACACTTTTAATGGGCCCGGTGCTCATTTTTTCGCCCAATTGAATACTGTTTAATTTATCAGCATTTGAACTTGTTTGGGCGGACAGTGAAGAACCTAAAAATAAACTAATTATAACGAGCCCAATTGGTATTTTTAAGGAACTTGAAGAATTAATGTCTCTTTTACAAATGCGAAAAATCATATTGAGCTCCTTTGGAGATCGTAGAAAGTTGACTGCCTGGCTTATGAATTTACAGAATGAGTTAGAGTGAAATCAAGGACAGTTTGTTTATTTATTAATATGTTTCGTTAAAGCTACTTATCTTGAGGAGAAAATAAAAAGTGTCGACCATTATTCTTTCACTGATTAAGAGAAGCTCTATTTTAGGATGGATGCTCAAAAAGCGATTCGAACAGTTGTTTCTTTCCGCTCAAAATATGAATCTATTTTACGGGGTTTACAGTAGCCATGAAGAAGCAACAGCTGCATTGCCGCGTTCTAAGCCCTTAGGATACGACAACGAGGCTTCTGCCATGTTGTATGGAGAACGAGCGCAGCGTTTGCACTACACCGACTATCCGCCTCTTTTTTGGATGCAAAAACTATTGAGTTGTCCAGAAAATAGACTTACTGAAAGTGTGAGAATTTTTGATTACGGCGGTCACATTGGAGTTTCCTATTACAGTTATTCTAGTATTATAAAACTTCCTGCAGTGGCGCATTGGGTTGTTTACGACGTGCCAGCCGTTGTTGAACAAGGAAAAAAATATGCCGCCGAACGTGGCGATTCTCGTATCGAATTTGTGACAACAATAGAAAAATTAAATTATTACGATTTGTTTTTTGCATCTGGTTCGCCCCAATATTCGCCCGATTTTTTTGCAGATTTGGATTTTAACTGTTTGCCTCGGTTTGTTCTACTCAATATGGTTCCGTGCACAAATGATGAAGAAATATTCACATTAAATAACATAGGAACTGCTTTTTGCGTCTATCATATTTTTAATAAAAGAGAATTTGAAAAGAAATTTACGAACGCTGGTTATTCAATTGTTGCCCATTGGCATCACGAAGGCAAAATCTGTGATCTTTCTTATTCTACCCGCAGTGAAGCGGCATATTACGGATGGTTTTTGAAGAAGAACTAAAAGCAATTGATGACAAAATAAGACCGATTTTAGATTAAACGAGGTGGACGAGGAATCCATAATTCGTTTATGCTTGAATTGATTGTATCGGATGAATCGGCTGTATTTCGGCGTACTTCTATGGGCACGCCTTGTTGAATTATTTTACCTTGATTCATAATTATGAGGTGAGCCGCCAATGCGAATGCTTCTTCACGATCATGGGTAACTAATACAACTGGAATAGAGTATTTTTTTTGAATGTTTAGGAGTATTTGACCCATTTTGATGCGACTCGATTGATCGAGTGAACTAAAGGGTTCGTCGAGCAATAACATGCGAGGTTCGGAAATTAGAGTGCGTGCCAAAGCCGCCCGCTGGCGTTGTCCGCCCGAAATTTGCTGCGGCGATGATTTTGCATAGTCAGATATTTCAAAATCGTGGAGCAAAATTAACGCTTTTTCTAGAGATTTTTTTTGAGATAAATGTTTAGCACCAAAAACAACATTTTGAAGAATGCTTAACTGGGGAAACAAACATTCTTGTTGAGGAAGATATCCAAATTTTCTCTTTTGAATATTTAAGTTGAATTTTGAATTGCTATCAAAAATTGTTTCGTTGTTTATTTTTATAAATCCAGAATCTGGAATTTCGAGTCCGGCTAAAAGTCTGATTAGAGTTGATTTGCCAGAGCCAGACGGGCCAAAAATAACCGTTATTTCGTGAGGCAATTTTGCCGTAGCGTGAAATTCGAAATGCCTTGAAGTTTCATATTTTTTTCTAAGGTCGAATTCAAAGTAATGAGGCATTCAAAAAGCTTTCAAGTTAATTCAAACAACTGTGAAATTCAAATCCTATTTATTCTAAAAAGCAGATTTATGAAAGACTCGTGCCACAATTAAGAACGCAAGGGAAGTAAAAGCTAGAACCATTGCCATCGTGTTTGCTTCTCGCCATAATCCTGCAGTGGCTAAAGAATAAATTGTGAGAGGCAGAGTAGCCGTGCTTTCTGGAATGTTTCCTGCAACCATAAGAGTGGCTCCAAACTCTCCTAAACAGCGCGTGAATGCCAGTACAATTCCTCCACTAATATTGCCTTTGGCGAGAGGCAGTAGAGTTTTAAAAAGTGTTTCAAATTTTGAATAGCCCAGTGAATATGAAATTTCGATGAATTTAACATCGATGGATTCAAAGGCAGACTGAGATGTCTTAACTACCAGTGGAAGTGCAACAACAGTGCTTGCAAGCGCCGCTCCTTGCCAAGTAAAGAGAAACGAAAAGTTGAAAATATGAAGGATTAAATTTCCAAAAAAACTGTCTCGACCTAAAGCAAATATAAGGTAATAACCCACAACTGTGGGTGGTAAAACAAGTGGTAAAAGTATGAAGGTTTCTATTATTGTTTTGAATCTGAAATTTTGAAATGCCAAAAAATATCCCATCGGGATTCCGATAACTGAAACAACTAGAGTTGCAACAGAAGATATCTTGAGTGATAATAATAGTGGAACCAAATAGTTGTTCTGCACTTTTATTTAAATCCTAATTTGACAAACAGTGGTTGGCAGTCTTTAGCTAATGAATCGATAAAATGTTGGGCAGAATTTTTGGAATTAGATTTTTTGATAATTGCGGCTGTGTATTCAATAGAAGAATGCCAGTTTGAAGGGATTAAAAATTGGAATTGCGAGCCTTTGGAGTTTTGCGAATCAGACGCATATACAAATCCAGCTTGCACTTCTCCCCGTTCAACATAGTCGACAACTTGCCGGACACTTTCAGTATAGACTATTTTTGGTGCAATTTTATCCCACTTATTAAGGTATGTTAGAGTTTCTTTTGTGTATTTTCCTGCAGCAACGGTTAGCGGATTGCCAATTGCGATGCGCTTGATGTTTGGATTTTCAAGATCATCAATTGTTATTTTTGCGCTCGCAAGAGGCGTAACTAAAACCAAGCTGTTTCTGGCAAAAGTACGCAGTGAATCTTTTTCCAGCAAGTTTTTTTCTATGAGATAATCAATATCGGAATGAATTGCCGGAATAAATATATCAATTGGTGCGCCCTGTTCAATTTGAGTGCGAAGTACCCCAGATGCAGCAAATTGTAATAGAATATTTGAATTTGGATGTTTTGTTTTGTGAATTTTTACACATTCAGTTAATGCTTGGGTTAAACTGGCCGCAGCAGAAACGGTGATATTGTCGGCCTTTCCATTAAAATTAAAGCAAGCTATTGAAGCTAAAAATGCAACAAAAAAACTTGATATTTTTGAGACCAATTTAATGAAGCGTGTTTTCAGAAATCCCCCGGATTTTGAGCAAATTCACCGGAGTATACGGACTTATCCCTTGAGTGTCTAGGGGCTGAAATGACTCAATTTTCTTGCAAGCCCATTTCTTTGCGCAAATTTTTAATTTCTTGATACATTATGCTGGCATCAACAACTCCATCAAAAATAAAAACCACACGGCGGTTTTTCCGCAAATCGGCGGGAGTCTTTTCAGGGTTCACTGCAAGTTGATTTGGCCCAAAGCCTTCGGCGCTCACTTTGGTGGGCGCAACTCCAGACTCTAATAAAAGTCGCTTAATTGTAGATGCTCTGCGGGTTGAAAGGTCGATATTGTATTCTAACTTACCACGAGAGTCTGTGTGACCTTCAATGGCCAATGTCTGCCATAGGGCATTGTGGGTTTTCAAAATAGCCCCTAATTTTCGCACAAAAGTATCGAAACGAGCTTCTAGTTCTGATTTTGCTGTGTCAAAATTTACAAGCTGACCATCTAGAACAATACGTACTTTTGGCACGGGCGCAGGTGCAGCAGGTGGTGGTGTTACTTTAGCTTCTTCTTTAATGCGCGGTTCAGAGCTAGGGCCAAATCCTATCTGGAAGCCCACTGAAGCTAAAATTATTTGGCGGTTTGGTATTGTAACATCTGTAGTGATCTCCGCCGTCAATCGGTCAGAAAACACAGGTACAAAATCAGTGTCTAAGGTTGCACTTGCGCCCGCTAAAAAATGGGGGCCCGCAACAGGATTGGCCTTTGAGAATGAAACAGATTTATCTAAAAGCGCTCTTACAATGGGGCCAGCGCGAAAATTTTGTTTCCACTCACGCCGCGCAGCCAACGACATTTCTCCCGTGCGGGAGCGAATGCTAAGTTCTTTTTCGCGGAAGACGGTTCCGTCTTTTTCGGTGCGAGTGTCTTCGCCTTTTGATGTGCCGATATTATTATAAAGCCAAGCTCCACCTACCTCAGTATCCCATAAACCCAAACGCAAACCTAAAGCACCATCAACCCTTAAATGGTATCCATATTTGCTGACTTCTGATTTGGATTGAGACATGAGGTGCGAATATCCTGCGGCAGCACCTACCCAGACCTTTAAATGGCTGGTGTTGTCTTGAGCAATGGCGAAACTAAAAACAAAGCCAGAAGCCAGAAATGATATATACTTCATTGCTGGTAAAGCGCACAAAGATTTAAAAAAATTCACTCAATACCCCTCATGGCACGCGACGAAACGCACTAGTGGGAACAACTTCCCAAGTGGATGCAGATGCTGGCTTCCAAAGTAACATAATTTCGATGCTGTCTGCTGGTCCTTGATAGTAGTCAAGGCGCATGCGGTGACGGCCTGCAGTCACTGCAATGGGTGCGGAAGTCGTTTTTCGTGTTGAGGAATGGAGTCCATCGTTATCAACAATTAAATTTGTATTCAAATAGAGCCGCGAACCATCGTCGCTTTGCGTTGCAAATTCATATTTTTCATCGGATGGAATAGCTAATTCAAAATCAAAACGAATGCCAAACCATTGATTGTAGGTCTCGAGTCCCGGCACACCATTAGTATAATTTCTGAGTGGAACATCGATATTTTTGGCCATAAGTTTAGTGACGGGAGTCATTTTGCTGAAGTCTGGAAGCATTTTAGTATTAGTAGGGAGCTCAAAAACGTTGCCAACCGCACCTTGAGAAATGCCGTCATCTTTTGCAAAAATTTGACCTGTTGCAAGTAAGGTAACTGGAATTTTAGTTGTTACTTTTGTGTTGTCAACGACAGAAATAACAAATTGTTCAGTAAATTGTTTAGTTACCTTATCGCCGGCAATATATTTTGCCAGCGATTTTTCAAATTCTACTGTTCCACTCTCAGTTTCAGCGGTTTTGTCTGCGGATTTTTCAATCGAAACTGCCCATTTGCAATCTTTTGAATCGGTTAAGGTAACAGGCAACGCATAACTTTCTTTGGGGCTCAGGATAATTCCGCCCACGGTAGTCAATTGGCTCAGTTGGCTCTTTAGTGTTTTTTCGCAGTCTTCTTTTGGAACAGGGATGGGTGCTGGCTTTTGAACGATTTCACCAGATTTGCTGTCGGGATTTTGACTCTTTTGAGCTTCTTGGTTTGAGTCGCCTTTTTGGTCGCCTTTAGGAGGAGTATTTATTTCGTTTTTTTGTGGCTCTTGCAGCTCCGGAGCATGCACATATTTACTTTTATTATCTTCACCGCAGGCAGAAGCAATTGAAATAAGAGTCAGACCGGTAAATTTTGCTATCAATGTGAATCGTTTCATGGCCGAAACCTCCAGAGAGTGGCTTTCAAAACACTTTCGGCAGATTGAGACAAAAACTGGAGTACTTCCTACATTTATTTTTAATTTCAGTGTGTTGAGTTGATTCTTTCGGATTGGTCAGAATTGAAACTAATGGCCGTAAGACTGGTTTGAATCGTATTTTTTAACCCGAAACTTTGTTTAAGGACTTTATAATGTTTTCGTGGCGCTTTGCAGTTTGTTCATTGATTATTGTGACTTCGGCCTTTATCAATGAAATATTTAACATAAATGCTCCAGTCCATTTTATTACAAAGGTGGGAACACACTATTTGCCTCGCGCTTCGCTGGCTATATTTGCAATTTCTATGGCTTACACACTTTTATTGCGCGCTTTGGTGCCGTTACTAAACCGAGCAGGGCTTGTGCTCCTGATTCATTTTGGTATTTTTTCTGTTGTTTTTGTGGTTTTTTCGTTAAAACCACCGGCGGGAATTTGGGGACCTTCACTTTATTACGTTTTCGCAAATGTCTTTTATTACGCAACAACATTTTTAGTTTGGGGCGCAGTTGGCAGATATTTTTCACTTTTTGAATTCCAAAAACATTACCCTTATTTTTTGATTTTTCATGAAGGAGCTTCGGTTTTTGCGGATATTTTAAATTATGTAAATCCAATGATTCAATCAATGGGTATGAGTTTAAGGCCTGTATTATTGAGTTTGCCGCTGCTACTTTTGGGGATTTCGAGCATATTATTTTTGCCCGAGCATGTTGAAAATGAAAAATTTGGCAATAGAAAACATGAAGACTCTCAGGTTTCACAGGTTTCGGTTTACAGCTTTGTTTCTATTTTAGGTGCTTGTGGCATATACGAAATTATTTCTGCCAATTGGCACTACCAATTTAGTACTGCACTAGAACAGAATTTTGCTACTCCATATGCATTAAGCCGCTTTTTATCTTTGTATCAAATTTCTTTGAGTGTGGCGGTAACTATTATTGGGTTTTTAGTTTCACGCTATGTTTTTCATAAAATGAGCTTGTTTTTTCCGCAGATTTTGATGATTGCAATGGTTTTTATAGCGCTAATATGCTTAAAAATTAACGCTTTTAATATTGTTTTTGTTATTATTGCGTTCGAGTTTATCCGATCGTTAGTTGATGCAACATTATTGTTTCCGGGGCGAGACCTTATTTATTCGAGCATGCCAGAGAACATTAATTTAGGGTTGCGCAATGCTCTCGAAAAAATAGTAACTCCCGTTTCTTTATTTTTAGCTAACACAGCAATTATATTATTTGCTGCTAAACCAATGTTCAGAGCTTGGAATTATTGGGGTATTGTTTCTTTATTAGTTGTGTGGAGTTTTTTAGTCTATCGGTTTAGAGATTTGTATTACAATTTTCATCTGCTCAATTTAAATTCAACGCGTCTGGGA
>JAYTOT010000094.1:0-51365 GCA_043747645.1 Pseudomonadota bacterium
GAAAATGCCAATTTGGTCCCGCTGCCGGAACTTATAGAGATAGGACCAAAACAAGCTGCTGTAAGGCTTCCCGACGACGCCTTTAAGTAAACAGTGCCAGTTTGCGTATAACTCACGCCCCCAAAACCGGCCACACCGGAAACTGCAACCACGGGATTGCTGCCCACACCCAAAGCCCCGCCAGGTGCTGTTATGGCGCAACTAGAATCCGTAAAAGCAGACAGCGAAACGGCGTCGGTGGCGGCAACAACGGTGTTGCCTTGAGAGTCTTGCACTGCAACCTGCGGCTGCGTAGTAAAAGTATTTCCCGAAATGGCTGAACTTGATGGGTTGAGCAGGTAACCAAGTTTTGCGGGCGAACCTGCGGCAACGGCCACGGCAGTAGAACAAGTCGAAGCCAGCGAACCACTTGTGGCTTTTAAGTAAACAGTGCCTGTTTTGCTGTATTTAAGATTTGTGTAGCTCGCCGAGCCGCTTACGGCAGCGCTTGAAAGTGCTGTTGCAGAAAGCACACCTGCTGCCACAGTGGAACAAGTGGCATCTGAATACGCTTGCAATGCTACGCTGTCGGTGGCCCCTAAAATTTTATTGTCGCCCGCGTCCCGAATTTCAACAATGGGCGTTAGTACAAAATCGGCATTGGCATTGGCAGTGGTCGAAGGCTGAGTGGCAAAGGCGAGTTTCGAGGCTGAACCTGCCGAAACGGATATGGCGCTCGAACAAGTGTCTGTTGAGCCCGTTGAACTTGCATACAAATAAATAGTGCCGGGTTTATTGTAACTCACTCCCGTAAAATTGGCCACGCCCGCCGAGCCTGTGATTGGATTTGAATTGGCTTGTAAAATACCCAATACTGGGTTGCGACACCCGGGGTCCGAAAACACACCCAACGAAACGCTGGGGCTTCCGCTGTTTGTTGGCGTATTGGAACCATCCAGCACTGTAACTTGTGGTTGAGTTGAAAACAAAACCCCCGCAGTGGCGGTTGTAGGAAGAGCAGTAAAACTCAATTTTTGTGCGGCTGCGCCCACAACAGTCACCGACAAAGAACATGCCGAAGTGAGCGCTGCGCTGGAGGCCTGTAAATAAATGGTTTCGGAGTTTGGGTAACGCACCGTTGCAAACGATGCAAGCCCGGCAACGGCTGTGAGAGGATTTGTGGTTGCCGAAAGGTTGTAGCTTGCCTGTGTTGAACACGAAGAATCCGAATAAGCCGTCAGTTGAATAGAAGAGGCTGCACTGCTCACGCGGTTGCCCGAAGCATCCTGCACTTCGATGGCTGGTTGAGTGGGAAAATTATTATTTACGCTTGCGCCAGCCGCGGGGGGTTGCACAAAAAAAGCAAGTTTGGCAGGTGCACCAGCAGACACAACCGTTGCTGCGGCGCAGTCGGTTTTAAGGCTCCCACCTATGGTCGCTTCGGCTCGCAAATAAATTGTTTCTTTTTTACTGTATCCCACGCCCGTAAAAGTGGCTGTTCCAGCATTTGCCGCCACAGAATTTGCCGCGACAACTCCCGTTGCTGTCTGTGAACAAGTTGGGTTTAAATAGGCGTAAAGCGAAATCGAAGTAGTTGCGGACGTCACCACATTTCCAGTGCCATCAATAACTTCAACAGCAGGTTGGGTTGCAAACAACGAGCCTGCCACTGCTGTTCCCGAAGGTTGGGTTTTAATCCGAATATTTGCAGCGCCGCCAGCCGAAACAGTAGTTGCTGCGCTAGAACATATTGCCGTTAAACCCGTCGAAGAAGCTTTAATATAAATGGCGCCAGCTTGATTATAAGTAGCCGAAAAAAGCGCCACTCCTTGGCTGGGAATCGAAGGGTTGGGCGTTGCAGCAAGAACACCTGTGGCGGGCATGGTACAGGCATTGTCGGAATAAGCGCCAAACGAAACAGCATTGAGAGCACCCTTCACCAAGTTTCCGCTATCGTCAAGAATTTGCACGTAGGCGGTAAATTGCACACCTGCAGCAGCGTTGCTGGGCGGTTGCAAAAAATATGCAAGTTTTGTTGGATTTGCAGCCGTAACTTGAATCGCATTTGAGCAAGCTGAAATAAGACCAGTCGAAGACGCACCCAAATAAATCGTGTCATTGCGCGAATAACGCACACCGTCAAACGCAGCGACACCGCCGCTGGCTTGCACCAGGGCGCTATTTACCGAAAAGCCTGTGCCCACCGAAGTTGTACAGTTGGCATCTGTATAAGCCTGAAGTAAAATAGGATTGGTTTGCAGTGTATTGCGCACGCCCTTGGCATCTACAATTTCTACCTGAGGGTTGGTGCTAAAATTAACATTGGCCGTAGCCAACGCGGGAGCCTGAACCGCAAATTGCACTTTTACAGGTTCGCCGGCCACCTTAATATCATCGTTCTTGGGAGCGAGGGTTGTCGTGCGATTATTTGCGTCCGTAAGCTGATTGGCATTTACAGCCTGAACGGTAAACTGATGCTCTGTTGTGTCGTCAATATTCTTCACAACGAGTGAATTCTGTGAGCGATCCTTTAGAACATATTGCGTAGGAAGCTTAGTTGTGGCGTCCAAGGCGCTCAAGTCTTTAACAATGTATCCCGCAACTAGAGAATCCGTGGCCGCTTTCCAAGTCACTAAAGCCTCGCCCGGTGCCGAGCGTTTAACCGATTCCACCCCACGGAAGTCTCCAAAATCAACGGTGGGGGTGCACGGTGTATTGATATCATTGGTTTCAAGAGCTGTGCCAACGACTTTAGATCCGCGCACAAGGTCGGCGGCAAAACAGTGCTTTTCGCCAAATGGATATACTTTCGATGTGAAAGTTCCTTCTGCAGCAGCCACATTGGCAAGGTTTTGTGGGTCGGAGCCCAACATTGTGCGGCTTTTATTTTCCAAAATGCGCACAGTTAAATCTTTGCTAATAATTTTTGGCCACGAGAGCGTATATGTTCCGTCGGCATTTAAAACCGAATCTGTGATTCCCGAAAACAATATTTTCTTATGTTTTGTGCATTCAGTTGAAGTGTTGCTGTCATCTTTTTTTCCATCACGTTTAAACCGCACCATAAAACAGGTGCTTTCCTGAAACCGCAAATCATCGGTTTCGTAGGTTGACTCAGTCGTAGTCTTTAGGGGGCTGGTAAAGTCAAAAAGTTTTCCTTCGGGGGCCGAAAACACGCTGTAAGCAACGCCACTCGCAGGAATACTGTCCCAATTTAAAATCCAGGTTCCCTCGGTTGAAGGGGTAAGTTTGTTTAACCCTTTAAACACAAACGTTTGGTCAATGGCTAGCGGTTTGGATTCCAATTGGTTGCATGACCATACCGCCATACCAAGCAAAGCCGTTAGGCATGCCGGTGCAAATGCACGAGCAAAGCACTTTCTTAAATGACTCTTTAAAATGAGGGACCAAAGTTGTGTATTCAAAGTATTCATCCTCCTCGCTTGCGAGTCAGGTTTTAAGCACGTTAAGATGTAATTCGGTCGGCTTGGCATTTTCCATGAGCGATCTTTCACCAAACAAAGGCGTCGTTCCGTTCTCTGGTTTGCTCCCGGGGCTGAGGGCCTGTAGTTATTGATTAAACTAATTTTCACTGCAGGGCGGGGCGGGATGAATTTTCAATCTTTCAAATTTGTGATCCCTACTTTGCTCCTCGTGCTGGTCTCAGGGTGTGCCCACTCGGTCACTCTCAATTCTGCACCTAAAGAGGCCGAAGTTTTTGTTGTTCAGGAAAATGGCACGCGCGGAGGGGTTTTGGGCAAAACACCCCTCACGCTTTCGGGCAATAACCAAACTTCGTTTGAAATTTCAAAATCCGGTTTTGCCAGTGTTTTTGTCTTTTTGCCCGAAAGCGATCTAGGTAGAGACGTCAACCTCAGGATTGAACTCCCCTCGCTCTCTGAAGCTTGGATGGAGCAACTGATGTTGGGCGGCCGCACTGCGGCCTTTGAAAATGCCGCCTCCGACCTCTTAACCTTGCAGAGCCTCTTGTTTTCTAAAAAAGATAAGGAATTTTTGGCACTCTCTAAAAAAGGGGAGGCAAAATATGGCAAATTGGCATTGTTTCAGGTGATGATGGGCAATTTTTATCTGTCTAAAAAAGATTATAAAAACGCTCAGGAAGCCTTTAAAAAAGCACTCGATATTGATCCTGCAAACAAAGAAGCGACGTCACTCTTGAAACTTTTAAAGCACTAAAGTTTCGCTAGATTAAAAAATTAATGAAACGTCAAAAACCAGCCGCACCGTAAAATTTATTTGCATTAATAGAAATCTGTGTCAGAAATTTTTTGCACAGGAATGGCATCTTTTTCTACGCTGTAACTTATTTTTTGTTTGCGATCTGTGATGTCAAGTTGAGTTGAAATTGAAAGCGCAGACTCGCTGATATGTGAAACTTTGTAACAGAGGTAGGCTGCCTCGGCAGCAATAGATCGAAACAAGGGGCATGAAAATCTTAATTCATGTCCAGATTTGAACTCACATTCAAAAACGATATTTTCGTCTACAAGTCTTGTTTTTATTGAGAGCATTTGACACTGCGTCAGTGCTGCATATTTAGCAAGAATATAGGCTAAATGCCCGTGAATTAGAAGTGTTGGGTAGTCAATAAAACTCTCAAAGAAAAGCTCAACATTTTTTGGATTAAAGTTCGAATTTGACAATGAGAATTTGAAATATTCCAAAAGAGATTTTAGACAAAGAATCTCCGATTTTAATTCATTTGCATCGTGTTGCCAAAGTGCGGTGTAAAGCGGATCTGGTTGTGTTCCTAAAAGTTGTTTATGCGCTAACACAGATAAATAACTTATAATGGGCAAATATTGATTTGGAAGTTGGCCAAGAATATCGGTTTCGGCATTTAAAAATAAAAACCCTTGTAACTGTCTGTTGTCGAAAATTCCAATGCAAACTCCTGAATTTAAATTCATTTCTGCAATTCTAAATATGGAGCGTTGCGGAATTTTATTTGTTGTTTTAAAATTTTCAACTAGTTTTTTCGCACTAGAAAATGTCCGAATCGAATCTGGCAAGATTTCAAAAAGACTGCCATTGGGATCGACAAAACATTTATAACCTTCTTGCATTGTGTCATTTTTGTTTTTCCCAGCGGCACTTACTATTTCGAGGTGGTTTGAAAACCCAATGCGCCGCACCAAACACACGCGCGCAATTTGTGAAAGCTCAGCGTGTTGCTGAAAAGCGTTTAAAGCCAAAGTGGAAAAATTTTTCTTTTTGAGACCTGAAACAGCTAAACAGCTCAAACTAGATAGGAGTGCAAAATCCATATTTTGCACCTGAAATTGTTCGGATTTTAAAAAGGTTCGCGTGTACAAATTGAAATCAGAATGATGCTCTGAGTTCGTTTTTTTTAATGCAGAAACTAATTCGGGCTTATAACTCGAATCCATTGAGATTTTTAAAAAATGTGAACGTAAATTGTCCCTCATAGAAAGAATTTTCATCATGGCCAATGAGAAACCAGAAGCAGCAAGTGAATTTAAAAGTAATAATTCTAGTTGAGTTTGAAAATTCTGAACTTCTGCGGCAAAAAAATGGAATCCTAAGTCCTGCATTTGTGTCTGAAGGTCTGCAGAAATTCCAGATGCTTCTTTAATACGTTTGGCTTCATCTGGTTCTCGCATAGAATCAGTTAAAACAATCTCAAGAGTTTCAATTTTATTTAAAAGACCTTCAAAAATTTCAAAGTTAAGGGTCATTTGGTGTATTCCTCAATTTATAGTAAGGGGGAACTCAAAATCTGCAGAAAATTATTTTTGTAATACTAGTTTGTCAATAATTATTATTCAACAAAGTGATATCCGAAGTTGGAATAGCAATTAAAATATTTTGCTCCAACAATGCCGCATGGCTCCGCTCCATAATCTCGCTTGCCACGAGTGAAATTTGACTAAAATTATCGACGTAATATATAAGCTTACAAAGGTAACACCATTCTGCGTTTTCGGTAATGATAAGTTTGGGAGCTGGAGTGGCACGCACACCTGGTACCCCAGCGGCAAGGGCAACTAAAATTTTTCGTACTTTTTCGGCTGGCACGTTGTATTTGAATCGAAAAGCAACACTTCGCAGTGGTGGCGACTCGAGAGTGCTATAATTAGTAATTTGGGCTTGCGAAATAAGCCTATTCGGCAAAGTTAAGAATTCATCCGTAAAAGTTTGCATGAGTGTGGCTCGCCAAGAAATTTCTATCACCTGACCCGTGGTCTTTTGACCGCCTGTGGCAATTTCAATCCAGTCGCCAATGCGGTACGGGCGATCTATTTGAAGTGCTACTCCAGCAAATAAATTCCCAAGAGTATCTTGCAGCGCAAGACCAAGTACGATAGAAAAAAATGCTGAAGTGGCTAGTAATGGTGCCAAAGAAAGTCCCAAAATTGCAGAGGCGATAAAAAAACCTAGGCTTACGGCAAAGCCCAACGAAAATAAATTCATGAGTAACAAAGGCACGGGAATGTGTGGGCGCGCTAAAAATAAAAAGGTAAAAATACTCAGTCGCCAGATGCGAGTGACCCAAATAAATCCCATGGCAAGTGTGGCAAATGCAGCCAAATGGAAGAGTCGGAAAAGAGCAATATTTCGCGAGGCATAATTTTCGTAAAATACAAAAATTGCTAAAAACACTAAAGTAACAACGCCATCGCGTGCGCATTCTCTCAACTGCCGCCTGATATTAATATGACGCTCTAAATTAACATTGCGTAAAAAAACAGAATATACAAAAGCATTGAATGCAAGCCACAACAGGCAAAATAATGCAACGTTGGCATTAAGAGTGTGTGCAAAACCGTGCAGCAATTTTATGTCAATTTCCATTTTTAACCTTGTCCCTTAAGATAGTGAAAATAAAAATACCGGTACAGGAGTCAAGCTGCAATGGTTGAGCACGAAGTGATTGAAGGTAAGGCTACATTGCTCATGCTGTTGTTGTTTTTTATTTATTTTATAGTTGTAGGTTACTACGAATTTAGAGATGTGGGGGCCTTTGGCCAGCCTATATTATTGGCTTCAACTATATTGGGTTTGTATGAATACGGCACCTACACAGAGCGTCGTATTGGTTCTTTTTTATTCGCAATATTGCTGATTTCTGGCTACCTTTTGCAGTTTTTTGCCTACCTTCAATTTAAAAATAAATATTTTTACACACCCTATGGGGTTTTGTTTTTTATTTTAACTTGCGGAGTGTGCCTTAAAGTTTATGGTGCGTGGCGAGAACACCGCCGTGTCGAAAAATTATTTAAGTTTATCGATTTACTTGTGAGTTTTGTTTTTTGTGGATTATTTTTTTACGGAAATTTTATACAAGCCAATTTAACTTCCGATTCTATGATCATCCGTAGCTCTGGCGTTGTGCTCGGAATTTTTGTAAGTATTATTTTTGTTGCAAGGCGTGAATTGTCGTTGTCGCAAATATATACTGATAAAAAGAAGTGAGAAATCTTTCGGGAGATTCCTATGAGTAACGCATTCGCCTTGGTTCAAAATAATTTGCTTTCTCCAACAGTTCTATGTTTTGTGCTTGGAGCAATCGCGACTTTTTTGCGCAGCGACCTCAAAATTCCCGAAGCAATTTATTCCCTTTTTACAATTTATTTGCTGCTTGCCATTGGACTTAAAGGTGGCACTGAATTGTCTCATGGCCCTTTGCTAGAAGTTTGGAAACCTTTGCTTTCTGCTTTGTTACTAGGAATTATTACACCTCTTGTGGCCATAGGATTTGCTCGTGCTTTTCGCATCGGGCTAGCAGATGCTGCTGCTCTTGGGGCGCACTATGGATCGGTCTCTGTGGTGACATTTATTGCTGTCCGTGGATTTTTAGACTCTTTGGGAGCGCCCGTTGGGAGTTACGTGACCTCAATTGCCGTAGTCATGGAAATTCCCGGTATTCTCGTTTCTCTTTTGTTCGCCCATATGTTTTTGAAGCCAGATGTCAAACTAAATGTTTCTCTGGGTTCAAATTCACCAAAAGGTCGTCCACTTGGCACGGTTATTCACGAAATTCTCTCTGGGCGTTCTATGTTACTCCTTCTTGGCGGACTCATTATCGGATACCTTTCTGGCGAAAAAGGTTACGAACGGGTAGCCCCCTTTTTCGGGCCGCCATTCCAGGGAGTTGTTGCACTTTTTTTATTGGAAATGGGAATGCTTGCAGCAAAGCGGGCAAGAGACCTCAAGCGAATGGGTCGCAGTGTCTTTGTTTTTATTTTAGCTTTTGGCACTTGTGTTCCGTTAATCAACGGATGCATCGGGCTCCTACTGGCGCATTTTGCAGGAATGTCTGTGGGCTCTGCAACGGTTTTGGCGACATTGGCTGCAAGTGCCTCTTACATTGCAGCACCAGCGGCGGTTCGTTTGGCTTTGCCGGAGGCGAACCCGGGACTTTACCTCAACGCAGCCCTAACGGTCACTTTTCCTTTTAATCTCGCCGCGGGAATTCCAATTTATTATTCACTTTCGCGCTACCTGAATGAGGTTTGGTCATGACCAGTCGTCTTTCTCCCGTTAAAATTCTTTCTTTAACCTGTGAGCAAAGTGTCGGAACCCGACTCCTAGAGGTGTTGCGCAAAAATGGAGTTCGCAGTGCGAGAGTGACTGAAGCTCGTGTTGAAGAACTCGATGGTGACTCTGCCGTAGACCTCAATGTGACTCAGTTGGTTATTGAGTGTGTCATTTCTTCAGATGCCGTCACGAGAATTGTAGATATTCTAGCTGCGGAGTTTCTTCCGCGCTATGATGTCGGCTTTTTTATTCACGATGCAAATGTTTTGCGGCCAGAAGTTTTTGTAAAGCAATAATGTTTTGGTTCAGTTGGAAATGGAGAAACTGTCTCCTCCGCTAAACTTGTCGCTTGCTTTAGCGCAGAGATACAGATTAAATATCTTGCAAAATCAATTTCTTTATGATTCAATTTACACTTGCTGTATATACAAAGGAATACAGATGAAATTTGAATGGGATGAAAATAAAAATAAATCAAATTTTAAAAAACACGGCATTTGGTTTGAAGAGTCTAAAACTATATGGGCGGATAATTTATCCATTGAATTTTTTGATCCTGACAATGAAAATAACGAAGATAGGTTTTTTCGAATCGGTCACTCAACTCGTGAAAATATTTTGCTAGTCGTTTTTTGCGAACGACATGAAGGAATCGCAATCCGTATCATATCAAGTCGCAAAGCAACTTCGAAAGAAAGGAAACAGTATGAAGAAGGAATATGACTTAAAAAAACTAACAAAAAGACCTGGCAAAATTAAAATTGATCCAGAGGCTACCAAAACGCCCATAAGCATTCGTCTCGATGGAGCGGTATTAGCCGAGTTAAAAACTGAAGCAGAAACATTAGGTATTCCTTATCAGACTTTTATTGGAAGCATTTTGCACCAGTATGCCAATGGTAAATTGATTCAGAAAAAAACAATTGATTTATTAAAAAAATCAAATGCTTCGTAGCTGACTTTTCTCCCAAATAATGTGCAAAGGTGCTAAACTAAAAAAGATCCGAGCTTGCTCAGCTTGTTTTGCTTTCACCGCCGCAATGCGCAGAATTGCAGTTCCACGAGCTTCAGCGCTAGCCGCTCCCGAAAATGCGAATATGCTCAATTTTGGGAGCGCGTACTTGAGTAGTGCCCGCTCCCGAAATTAAATGAGGATTCAACTATTTGTTATCTTTATAATTAATCAGGAGCGATTCACTTGGCGATACACCTCATTGGTCGGCAAAAAGAGAAAACTCAGCTGCGCGATATTTCCGAGTCTACAACGGCACGATTTATCGGAATTTGGGGACGTAGAAGGGTAGGAAAAACCTTTTTAATTGATACATATTTTCAGAATCAGCCGAGCTTAAAGGTTGTTGGCAAGCACAAAGCAAGCAAAAGCGACACAATAGGCTCACAGATTCAATTCATTTGTTTCCTTTTTCGCTGAAAGAAACAGAAGAGGTCTTTCATTCACGTGGATTTTCATACTCTCGTAAAACAGTGCTCGAAAGTTACCTTTGTTTTGGAGGTGTGCCTTACTATTTAAGCTTAATGCGACCTTCTGAGTCGCCTGTGCAAGCGGTTTCTCGACTCTGTTTTCAAAACGGTCAATTGACGAATGAGTTTGAAACTCTTTTTGAAGCTTTGTTTGAAAATGGCAAAGTTCACAAGCAGTGGATACAAACTCTCGCGCAAAAGAATTGAGGGCTTACGAGAATTGACTTGAGGCAAAAACTTAAAGTGGGAGCTGGCGGATTTGCTACAAAAATATTGGAAGAACTCGAAGCTGCGGGTTTCATTTCTAGGGTAGCTTCGTTTGTAAAAATGAGTGAAATTCAGTTTCGAGTGACAGACCCATTCGTATTGTTTCACTTAAGGTGGATGCAAAAGTCTCCGGGAATGCTTTTTTCGACGCAAGATCTAGATGGTTATTGGCAAAAAGAATTCAATTCACCCGAGGCCCTTGCGTGGAAAAGATATGCTTTTGAGAATGTCTGTTTTGTGCATGCAAATCAAATATTGAAGGCGCTTGGCCTGGCTCATTTAAGGACTAAAATTGGAACTTGGAGAAGCAATGCAATGCGAACTCTAGGAGGCTCAAAAAAATCACAACCCAACCTAGAAGCACAAATTGACCTGCTCATTGACCGGTCTGATGGATGCGTCACTATTTGTGAAATTAAAAATTACGCAAAGCCTTTTAAAGTCACAGCTAAATTCGCGCAAGAAATTTAGAGAAAAAAACTAGTGTTTCAAAATGAAAGTAAATCTAAAAAAACTATTTTGTGCGCTCTCATTTCAGCTTCTGAAATCGAAGTGAATGATTTACTAAAAAGCAATTTGCAAAACACAGTGCAGTTGAACGATTTATTTCTATCTTGACTGCTGCCATTAAAATCAAACAAAATTAGGTCATTTATGTCCGAAAAAAATAAAATGGACATTAAAAAATAAACATTTTTTTATCGGCTTAAGTAATTTCTAGGGCACCCTGATTGTATCCGTTTAAACCTACACTGCTCACTCCCGAGCGCATTGCTTTGAAAATTGCTAATAATAAATCTGCAGTGTGGCGGGTTGCAACCACCGCTTTGTCGTTTTGGAGTCCACCACCGCCGGGTTTAATAATTTTATTTCCGCTTTCGTCTGCGTACGGAACTAAAGTGCTTTGATCTACAGTTGGGACCACTACGCGTTGGCCGGTTTTAAGGCCAAGTCCTTTGCCGCCAATTAAAATATGACCTTTATTGGAGGTGTTGTGTTGCCCATCACTCACTTCTCCCGTGAGCATTATTATGGTGTTATCTAGCACCGATCCGCCTTCAGGGTCTGGTGTTGCTGCAAGATTTTTAGCAAATTCAACAATAAATTTTCCATTTTCATTAGCATAGTACGAACCAATTAATTTTGACCAAGCCTTTTGCTGATCGTTTACTTGTTCTATCCAGTGTGCCACATCGTGATGATAATCACTGCCAGAGCCCCAATTCCAGCCTTTTTTGGCCATGTTTTTTTCATCAATCCAGCTCAAATTTTGAGTTGCCATACCTTCGCCAACGCCTAATACGGCTATGCGTTGAGTTTTGCAAACAAACCCTGCTTGAATGAGTTTGAGAGCGCTGCGTAAATCGTTCGAAAAATTTCCAGAAACTACTGTTGATGCTGTGCATTGTGCCGAAATAGGTCCAGTGTTTTGGTTGTTATTACTATTTTGCGCCTTGCTCAAAAGTCTTTCGTAAATTTCTAAATCGTTTTGAATGCGATTGCGTTCTGAATTTGGAATACGACTTTTAAGGAGTGCAAAATCTTGTCGAATGGGGTCGAGCAATAAACGCCCTCTTTGCGCGTTGAGTTCTGCGGTAGTGGGCTGCGTTGGCAAGGGAGCAGGCATATTTCCAGTGCTTTTTAGCGCTGCCTGGCGAATACTGCCAATGATTTTATTGTAGGCTTCGTTTCCACTCGGAAACATTTCGATGAGTTTGTCTTTGCCGCTGTGGCACCAAGGCCAATAGGTGCCCACAGCAATGCGTAAAACATCGTTAAAAGGGTCTAAACCAAACTCTTGTGCGAGCAAATAATCAATTGACGGCACGTATGAAGTTGCCAAGTCTGCATTGTAACTCGACTTTGTCACACCCCAAGGCACTCCAGCCGAAAAAAGTTCCGCATAAGAAACATCGTGGTTTTTTCCACATGCTTGTCCGCGTACGCCATCGACAATAATGCAATGTTGTTTTATTTCTTCAAAAGAACTCAGAGCTTTATTAAAACTAAAATTAGCACCGGAACCTGTGCCAATCATATTGTCGAGTTCGCCTGTTGCCTGCCAGCCGTATTGTAACGAAACAAGTAATAATCTGCTTTTTGACTTTGCTGTACCGCCATTTTGAGCTTCAATTTCTAAATTTCGCAACATTGGCGAAAGTAACAGGGCACCTGCGCCCATTCCTTGCAGTAGAGATCTTCTTTTCAAATTCATAAAATGATTGCTCATTGATTTCATTCCTCAATCAAATTATCTGGTAAAAATTGATTTGTCTGAAAACAATGAAATCCAAGTTTCGGCAAAATTACGATCGCTTTTTTTAAAATTATCGTAAAGCTTTGCGGCCATGCAGCTTTTGGCTTCAGTAGGTGCTTGGCCCGATTGAAACTCAAAAAGTCGGTTAACGTAACATTCTCCGACGCGCTGTGAACTGCTTGTTTTTTTGAAAAAATCTGCAGCATTGTCAAAGCTTCCCGACGTATCCCCAGCATTTATAAGAGTCATTTTTGCATCTACAGGCAGACCACCGTCGGTACTCTGATAAATGCCAGCAGCATCAAAATTTTCAAACATCACACCGCCAGGGTCAATATGCTGGTGACAAGCGTTGCAACTAGCGTTCGAAGTGTGAATTAATTCTTGTCGCATGCGCTGGGTAAATTTTGCTGGAAGCATTGCTGTCGGATTTGCTGGTTGAACATTTTGTGGAGGCGGGGGAATTGGTTTGCACAGATAATCTTCTGAAATAGAATGTCCTCTGCGAATAATTCCAGTTGCTGCTTTTGGAGCATGAGCTGCTAAATAAGCGCCCTGAGTGAGCAATCCTCCTCGGTTTTGGGCAGTTAAATCTTGCTTCACAAAGGCAGAACTCAATTGACTGCTGATTTTATAAAACGGTGCCGTACTTGCATTTACAAAAGTTTCAGCCGACCAAAAAACGTCGTCAATTTTTCCTTTTTTATCGAATACAGTATAATTTATATAGGCTTTAGATTTATTTAAAAGCTGTTTTCTAAACGCATCATCAAAAACCAAATTGCCATATGTTTCTAGTTTCGGAACAGTTTTAATTCCGTCGAGTCCAAACCAATCTTCAAAAAAATGTTCTACTGCCTGGTGTGATTTTTATTTCTGGATGAGTCGTGCAATTTGTTCCTGAATTTTTTGCGAGATTTTGAGCTGTTTATTTTCAGCTGCCATTAATAATTCCGAATCTAGTGCGGTATCGGTAAGGGCATATGAAAGGAGTGATGCAGCTTCAAATTCGCTCAAATTTATTTTTCCATTGACTGGTTTTTCTGTGCCTATTTCGGTGCGGTATAAAAAATTTGGAGAATTTAAAAGCAGTTCAATCATAAATTGAACTTTTGAAGTTTGATTCGGTAATCCAGAAATAATTGTATTTGTACGAGCTAATTCTTCGGGCAGAACAGGGCGGCGCCATAATTTTAAAGTGTAAGATTTTTGAATGTCTGTGATGCATTGCGATGAATTTGCGGCTGCGCAACTCTTAAAATCGGGCAAAGTTTCAACTGCTTTTTGAGACATGAACTGAGAGGCGTCTAATAAGCGCTGAGCAAAGGCATCGCGCAGCTGTAGAGTTTTCGCATTATTATCGAGGCCAATCAGCTGCAGAGCGTCTCCTGAGTACGGAAACAGCAAAGAAATTTCTTGTCCTAGGGCATCGCGAACTGTGTTTCGCATTTGTGCTTCTTTAAGGCGCCACATTTTGGCTGGTAAAGATTCGCGTCCGGTGCAGACATTTGAATCTGGAATTGATTCCAGCGGAGGCAATTCTTTTTGATTCATTGTTGAAGTTTTGTGTTCCGAAGTCATTTTTTTATGACATTTTGCGAGCTCGTGGGCGAAAAATTTAATGTGGAGCCTTCGTTTTTTGAACAGCTTATGAGCAAAAATACAAATGCAAAAAGTCCGCTTCTCAAAGAAACAGGCAAAATTTTGTTTTTTTTCATAGAGATTTATACCGCATTCATTTTTTAAAAAAGAACACAGTCGCTGTTACGGACTTTTTTCAAAAAACCTTGAGGATTGCGGGTAAGTATCTGAATTTAAAAAATATTTAGAAACGCCGAGCGAGCGACCCCAGGAAAAATGTAAGGGAAGTTATACCAATCGTTTAGGTTCGGAACAAAAAAAATCCCCAGGTTATTCACCTGAGGATTTTTTTAACTCAAACAAACATTACTGCCTGTTTAAAAATTCATCTTAGTAAAGACGAGGACCGCGTCCACCGCCGTTACCACGACCGCCGCCGCCGCCGTTGTCACGGAAACCGCGATTGCCGCCGCCTCCGCCGCCGCCGAATCCGCCTTCACGGCGTTCCATTGGTCGAGCTTCATTTACAGTGAGCGTGCGGCCATTGTAGGTCGCGCCGTTCATCTTTTCGATAGCGTTGACAGCATCATCATCAGATGCCATTTCAACGAAAGCGAAACCCTTAGAGCGACCGGTGTCGCGATCCGTGATAATGCGCACGGAGTCAACCGCGCCAAACTGAGAAAACGCATCTGCGAGTTCTTCAGTTGAAGCGGAGTAAGGGAGATTACCGACATAAAGCTTCTTAGCCATTGAAAACTGCCTCGTAAACAGGGCGTCAAACAGAAACACAGAGAGCACCACGCCCTGACGTACTTTCCATCGACATTAGTTGCATCTGTCTTTTAGCATGCATGAATTAAGAATGCCACAACTCTTTGCGGTAAATGTAAAATGTTTTTTAAAATGTTGATATGGCGAGGTTTAATCGATGTCGGAGAGGTTATCGTAGTTTTTGGCCATGCGAGTATCAACTGGGTCAAAGTCGTTAGAATCATTGCCTAAACCATCAAAAATAGTAAAAGCAGGGTTCCTTTTCACACGCCCCGTCTCAACTTTCACTGAGCTCGACGCTGCTCTTTTTTTGAGCTTTTCTACGAGAGTGGTCCTATTCATAGACAAAAGCTGAGCTGCACGGTTCTTATTATGGTTAGTGCGGCGCAATGCCTCTGCAATAAGGCGGTTTTCGAATTCTTCAACCACACGGTAAAAGTCGATGCCATTGCCTAAATCGATGTCCTTTTTAATAAACTGATCGATTTCACTGCCGTCTTCGAAGTTGCTGTTGTGTGCTGGAGATTGAAAACCAGAGTTGAGTTGAGAATTAAATGGAGGTGCGTTGAAGCTATTTGAACTTCGGCTCTGATTTCCGAAATTCATTTGGTGATTCATGTTACTTTGCGCAGGCGATTGCTGTTGCGGTCGGTATTGATTTTGATTGTTTGTCATATGCCTGCTTGGCATAGTTGGTGTGGGACTTGGATTTTGCGAAGCTGCGCGTGGGTTTGGTTGCACTTGTGGCGGACTCACGCGTTCATAAAACGCGTCAATATTGTCTGTCACGAGTTGGCGCAAGCGCGGTGGTAAATCGCAAACTTCTACGCTACCAGAGTTTTTTAGCACAACAATTCGTTCAATTAAATTTTCGAGTTCTGTAATGTTATGAGCCCAGCTGTGTTGCAATAACGCACTCATGGCATCGGGGCTTATTCCAAAAATCGATTTAGATTTTGCAGAATTGTATTTGTGAATAAAATGTTCCACTAAAGGAGCGATGTCTTCGCGACGTTCTCTGAGTGGTGGAATATAAACGGCGCAGCCAGCCAAGCGGTAATATAAGTCTTCTCTAAATAGCCGCTCGCGAACTGCCTGATCGATATTTACACTTGTAGAACAAATGAGGCGAACATTAACAGGCACCGATTCGGTAGAACCAACGGGTTGAATAACGCCATCTTGAATGACACGTAATAATGCCGATTGAAGTTTAGGAGAGAGTTTAGAAACTTCCTCTAAAAATAAAGTTCCTCCACTCGCCATAGCGAAACGACCAACTCGCGCCTGGCTTACGCCAGCGAATGCATCTTTGTCATGACCAAAAAGTTCTGCTTCTAATAAATCTTCAGCAATTGCTCCGCATTTTACCGGCACAAATGGGCCAACGCTACGCACCGATTTCTCGTGAATAGCATGGGCAATATGCTCTTTACCCGTACCTGGTTCACCTGTAATTAATACTGGCGCAGGTGCAATTCCCGAATTTGCCGAACTTTCTGATTCTGCCACTTTTACAACGAGATGTTGCACATGACGAATCACGGTACTGGTACCAATTAAAGCTGAAAGAATACTCACGAGAGCTCCCCATCCCCGCTCCCTGCGGATTAAAAGGTTCAAACCAATGCGGCGTTCTTTTCTTCCGTGAAAAGAAGCTTGCGCATCAAAAAAAATTTAGAATATGGACTGTTATGAATATGACAGGAGGAAGAAAAGAATACAAGGACATTGACGGGCATTTCTTGGGCAATGCCGAATTGGTCTCGAAAATGTACGTTTCTTTTTCTTTAAAAGAACACGACATCTCCAGTTTCTACAGACTCTTCTTTCTTATCTGAGTCTGTTTCTTTAATAGGTGGCGTACTTTGCTTCACGGCACTTTGAGGCGATGCAGCCTTCGTGGATGGCACCGATTCTGCAACCGGTGCTGCGTTAGTTTTTGCCGACTGAGCTGGAACTTCAGTCTGAAGATTATTTGATTGCTGAGAGTTTTGAATCGAATTATTGCTGTTATTTAAGCCTCGCGACAGTGTATTCTGAATAGGGAGCGGTTGCTGGATTTCCTCGCCTATGCGTCCAACAAGTTCGCCTACATTCGAGCGGATGCGTTCCAATGGTCTCATTACGTAGTCAATTTGTTGTTTCGTTATGTCTTGAAATTGTAAACTCAAAATGATTTGGTCAATATTTTTTGCTACACTTTCAGAGCTTGTAACAGCATTCGAAATAAGTTTTGTAAAAACCTCAGTGCTTTCTTCTGCGGTTCTTACGAGTTCGCTCACAGCATTGTCAACGTGGGTCTTTTTCTCTGTGTTCTTTTTAATATTATCTAATAAACTGCGGCTGATATCGCGAACACTTGTATTCACTTTTCCTACAATTTGAATAATATTATTCGAAGCTAAACTTGTGCGGTCGGAAAGTTTTCTCACTTCTTCCGCGACTACCGAAAATCCTCTTCCGTGTTCACCAGCTCTTGCTGCTTCAATTGCGGCATTAAGCGCTAGGAGGTTTGTTTGGTCGGATATGTATTGAATTTCGTCACTGATTTTATTAATTTCAGCAGTATTCACTAAAATAGTATCAATTGCTGTAGAATATTCCATATTTAATTTAGAATTTTCTTCGAGCATATTAATCATTTCTCGCAGAAGCGCGAGGCTGCTGTTAATCACTTCCGACAACGAAGTATTGTGGTCTACGTTTTTTCCGCCTCTGAATTGCGCTAAAATTTCGTTAGATTCAGCTAAATGTTCTTGAGCTTTATTGTAAATGAAATTTACTTTGTCGCCTATCTCAATAGCACTTCGTTCTGTCTGATGCGTTACGTTAAGCAGCTGACTCGAAATATCAGGAATAATAGAAACGATTTCTTCTAGCAACCTAATTTGTTCCGAAACATTCGATTGATGATGCGAAATTCCAATTTGTAATGCACCAACTCGATTTTGCATCTCTAAGAGTCTGCTTTCTGCCGTGTTAGCGCGACTTTCTGCAGAGCGGTTGATTCCTTCAAAATCTTTTTTCTGATTTTGCAGTTTAGAAATTAATGTTTCAGAGTCTTGTTTCCAGGTATTTAAAGATTTTTGCATTTGAATAATTCTAGATTCATAATCGGTGCGCACTGCTGCAATGCGCTGGCTCGAAGTGTCTTCTAGAGATTGAACTTGCGTGCGCAAACTCAATATTTCTCTTTCGAGCTGAATGTTTTCCTGCGAAGCATAGGCGTTCATGGTTGAATTTTGAGTTGCTGCAGGTGCGTTGGCGTGGTTGAGTTTGAAATCTTCACATTCACCTAAAAATTGCGAGCGTTCTTCATTCAGCAAAATGCGTTCTTCATTTATGCGTTGTTTTTCCAGTTCTATCAGTCGTTTTTCTGATTCTGTAGAAATACGCTCCGATTCAAATTTTGCCAATTGTGCAGCCATGCGGGCTTGCTCGAGTTGCAATTCTGATTTGTGAGATTCAAGCTTGAGGTGTTCTTCATCAACCTGATTTTTAATTAAAAAAACCTCATTTTTGTTCAGATTTGCAAGGGCAATTTCGTCTGCAAGAATTTTTCTATCACCAGTTATTTTTTGACGCTCGGTTTCAATTGTGTTTTTAGCGTCAATTAAGTTTTGGCGCTCTTTTTCAAGTTCGCTTTCGACTCGAAGCTTAATTTCATCCGCCGCTTCTTGGCGCAAGCGCACAACGGCGCTTTCTGTTAACGATTCTAATTCTGCCGAAACGCGATCTTGCGTCTGCCGCCCTGCGAACCACGACCATAATGCAAAAGCCAATAGTAGGCAGCTTCCTGCGGCGAACAAAATGCGCCAATCGGTAAAAACTAACCCTGTAAATGCCAACAAAACAATGCCAGCACATGCTAAAAGAAAAGTCGGTAGCGGCTTATATTGAAAGTCATCCATAGATCGCTCCGTCGTATCACAAAATAAGGAACCCTGTTCGTTGCTCTTATCGGGTTGAAATTTTGATCAGTTGAGAGGCGGAGATTTGACGCAAGCAACGTTTTTTTTTCCCTGTTCAAAGGGCAAAACGTGGTCAATAGTTACAGAATGGTTTCAATTTGGCCTGATGTGATTTCATATTGAAGGGCATTGCACTTGAGCGAAAAAGCCAACAAGACTAAGCCCACAGCTGGAAATTCGGGTCTCCCACCGGCACCAAGTGTCGAGGGACTCGTTTTTCATTGGACCATCCAAGTGCGGCAAACTTTAAAATATATTTATATTTTAATGGTCGTGATTGTTTTTGTTACTTTAGGTTGTTCGGTTTTTCACGAATCCTATTTTTTCTATGTCATTTCGGCCATCGGTTTCGGAGTAGGCCTCCTTGTCTTATCGCGCTGCATGTTTGTTATCCGCGAGCTTTACCGCAGCTGGCGAGACGATCTTATTTTGCCAATTGAGCGCCTCATTCACACCATATGTTTGCTGTCAGAAAATAAATTAGAACTCTTGCCAGAAGAACGCCGCACGGCATTTACGAGCGAAATTCAATCGCAGTTACTCGACATGGCGCGCGGGATTCTCGAACACCAACGGTTTGTCGACCAAGTGGTAGACAATATGTTTGAAATGATGTTCTTGTTGTCTCCTGATGGAGTCATTTTGCGAGTGAATAAAGCGGCGTGCGAAACCACGCGTTTTCAAATTGGTGAGCTAGTTGGTCAGCATGTAAGAAAACTTTTTCCACATGCAGAAAATTTAGTCGACTATTATTTAGAGCTCGAAATTCAGTTCACAACTCAGGGAATAGTGCGCGACATGGAAGTGCATATTCTTTCGTCTGATGGTGAAATACTTCCGTTTTCGTTAAATGGTGTCAAGGTTGAAAGCGGCAGTGGCGACGTATTAGGTTACACTATTATAGCAAAAAATATGATAGAAACATTCAGGCTTATCAATCAGCTCAATCGCAGTAATACCGATTTAGGTCAGGCTAATGGCGAGCTCGAAAAACGTTACGACCAAATTAAAAAAGAAATTGAAGAGCAAGAACAGCGCAAAAAAGTTCTCGAAATGGAACTTGCCACGAGTCAGCTGGTTCAAAAAACATTTTTGCCACAGTTTATTCCGGAACATCCCAGAGTTGAGCTCCATGGAACCGCGGTTCCTGCAGCATTTTGTGGGGGAGATTGGTGGAATGTGCTGCCTTACAAAGATAAATATTTCTGTTTTATTGGCGATGTAACAGGGCACGGTACTGCTTCTGCCATGGTAACAGCCGCTGTTTCTGGTTTTTATGTTTCAGTATGTAACTCAATAAATTCGGGTGTTGACCTCGATGTAGACGATATTTTGAGTGGATTCGACTCCGTGCTGTCGAATATGGCACATGGAAATGTGAGCTACGCCATGACTTGCTTTGCATGTGTTTTCGACTTCAAATCAAAAACACTCCGCTATGCAAACGCCGGCCACAATTTTCCCATTATTGTGCGGCCCGGTCAAAAAATGCAAACCCTAGTAGCTAGCGGCGATAGGCTTGGAAATAACGCAGGTAAAACATTTGAAAAACACGAAGTGCCACTCACCGGTGGCGAGTTTCTGTTCTTTTATACCGACGGACTCATCGAAAATAGGAGTTCACTCGATGAACCTTGGGGAAAACGAAGGCTCAAAAAATTTATTGAAGTTAATATTGAGCGCGATTGTAAGAGTTTTGTGAATCAATTATTGAAAGAATCTCTGGCATTTTATGGCGACGAAAAACCGCTCGAAGACGATGTTACTTTCTTTGCTGTACGCATCGCCGATTATTAATTCAAATCAAAGTCCATTTACAAAACAGTTTTGATTGGTCGAAGCTGTTTCTTTATTGCCAGAATCAGTTGTGACCACAGGCTGCCCTTTGTCGCCACCCGAAACAGATGTGCTTGTGTTGCTTGTTTTCGACTGCGCTTTCGAAACCGGCAGTGGGCGAACCACGGCTCCGCCAGAAAACGGTTCTTGGTTGACAGTCGATAGTAAACCCAACGGATAAACACCGTCAAAACTGATTAAAGACCCAGAGTCTCCGGGTTGAAATAACATTCGTGAAGAGTCTAAGGGGTTTGCCAATACGACACCTCGGGTAGTTAAAATAGGAGCCACTTCGCTTTTTGCAATAAATTCAAATGGCACTGAAATAAATGAGGTATCGAGGCTAGTGGCAACAGTTTCTGTGGCATCGGCCTTAGTTCCTTCATTTAAGAACGAAACATTTGTATGCATTCTTATTGGAATAGCATTCAAAGCAGAAAGTAAAGTAATAGTTTTGGTCCAATATTCAAACAGGTCATTTTCGGCTTTTTTAATCCGTCGGGTCATTTCTTCTGTGAGAGTGGGATTGAGTGACCCAGAAGTGTTTGCAGCTTTAAGTGACGCCAACTGATCGAAATTAGCTTGAAACAATGGGATTATTTTTGGTTTTTCAATACATATTGCTGAAGTTGAATCTGCCGTGCACACTGCCACTTCGTCTACAAACTGCGCAACTTTTAAATCGGCACGTGCGTCGGAAATGTTTTGAATTAACGGCGTCCAAAGTTTTAAAGTGTCTCGAATAGTGCCCGAATATCCAGGCGATGCTTTGCCTAAATCGGCCACTGACATGGTGCGAAAAGCGCGTTCTCTGTTTGCCATGTATGAAGCGCGGCTAAATTCAATAGTCTCTTTTTGAATATCAGAAAGCTCAGTGGGAGCTATCATTTCAAAGCGAGCGAGATCTAAAAACGTGGCGCAAATGTGCTGTGCGCTAGTCGTTTCGGAATTTTTGGTTTGACTTTGGCAATAAGCAACTGCTGACTGATTGCCGCCATCTGCCATGGTGTGAACGCGATCAAATGCTTCCATAATTCGTTTTTTGACAGGGGTAGAAAACGATGGATCTAGCGCTGCTCGTGTTGCTTTTGCTTTTTCTAACGGTTTAAATACAATATCAAAAGCAGTGTATCCACCGTTGTAGAAAATCTTTAATGTCGCTTTTTCATCTTTCGAGGGAGTCACACAATGTTCTGCTGCCCAACCAAAAAAACTACCCACTTTGGCGTTCTCTGGGTCGAAATCGAGTTGAACTGTGCATCGTGACTGCTTTAAATTGTCTGTTCCATCTGTGGCTTCGGCGCGAGTCGAAAAGTCTAAAAATCCGCCAATGCTCAAATAATTTGGGGCTGTTACGTTATTCAATTTCGAATTATTGACCGAAATACTCTGGGTTTTAGCGCACCGGGTGCCGCCGGGATTACAAGCCAAAGAAGTTGCACCTGCTGCTAAAAGCACGAGCTTATATTTGGATCTCAAAAACGTGTGCTTATTCATGTGCTAGGTCTCCTTCATTACTGTTATCGGTCAGTTTTTGTGTTTCTTTACAAAATCCTAATTAGTTCCTTTTCTTTAGTTTAAAATGCAGTAATGTCATTTGCTTGGGTACATGAAGGAAACAGGCAAAATTTCGCTCAATTGAATCAGTCAAGGCCTTGAGTCTGTTTTTTTACTCAAAGGGAGTTAACTTAATAGAGGGAACACATTATTTTTGAGGGTGAAAAAAGTACCTGAACATTTCTACATCTCGCTCTGTCAGAGTCCCGTTAAGTCTGCAGGGTGAGTTTCTTGCAAAGCATGGCATGATCCTTCTGTGGAGAGACAATTCAGGGGTTTTGTAAATTATGGTCTCGCTTCTCAAAAATCTATCAAGTGCTTTTGGGTCAGGTAAGTTCGACCTGGCGTCAATTCAATTGCCCACTTTGCAAAAAGTTGTGCCGTGGTTTGTTACCTTTTTAACGGGATTTATGGTTTCTTCCGTAACAGGATTTGGAATTGCTTATTGGGCCATGCCTCCAGTAAACACTTCTGCGCCAAAATTGCCCGAAGGAATCGAATTAAGAGGCGGATTCACGCCGTCGGCTAAAGCCACTGCCGATGAATTTAAAAATATAACTTCCAGAAATGTTTTTAACAGCGAAGCAGTTAACGAAACAAGTAAAGAAACAGATGCCAATCGTTGCCAACCACAAAAAAGCGATTTGCCGCTAAAATTCACTGGAGTGATATTTGGCGGAAGTGCGACTACAAGCCTCGTTTTACTCGAAAGTACTGCAAATCGCTTGGCAGATAGTTTTTTGCTCGGCGATACGGTTCCTGGTGATGCTAAAATAGTTGATATAAAACGCGATAAAGTATTTTTTGTGCGCAATGGTTGCCCCGAGTTTTTAGAAATTCAAGAACCAGAGTTGCCAAAAAGACGCGTGGCGGGCGAACGTAAAAAACTTGCTAAAGCCAATGCTGGAGCGGGCGGACTGGATACTAATTTTAAAGAAGATGGATTTGAACGCGCCGGGGGCAACACTAACGTAACAAAACAGTGGGTCGAAAAAGCGCTCACAGTAGACTTTGCTAAAACATTGCAAGATGCAAAAGCAAGCCCGAACACTGTGAATGGTGAAGTCAAAGGCTTTGTGCTCACTCGTATTCGACCCGACAGCGTGTACGAAAAAATGGGATTTCAGGATGGCGATGTGGTTGAGGGAATTAACGGCATTGAACTCAACGATGCGGCACGGGCTATTCAGACTTTGAATGCCATGCGAAACGAGAATAATATTGATGTTCAAATTAAAAGAAATGGAACCTCGATGCAATTTAAGCTTCAGGTAAAATGAAAATGAAAATGAAATGGAAAGTTTTCAAAAAATCAAAAAAAAGCAATTCAATTCCTTCTGTAGCAGAAAAATCAGAAATGTCTCGCGCTAGCGACGGACAAGAGAGATTTCGAGCGCGAGTGTTCATGTTAATGATTGCTTTTTCGCAGTGGTTTCAGGTGAAAGCACAGCCTGTTTTAAGAAAAGTAGATTGGTCATTAGTCCGAATTTCATCTTTTATTTTGGCGCTGAGTTTTGTGGGCGCCAGTAGCGTAAGTACGTTTGCTGCGGATATTGCACTCAATATGGTTTCTGGTGCCGGAAAATCTGACAAAAAAGGTGCCGATAAAAGCGAAGAAATAGTTGTGCAAGTGGCTGCAGTAGTTCGCGACTCGAGCGGACTTTCGGCTGGCGAACTTAAAAAAAGCATTCTGGCGCGCAATTTATTCAATTCCGAAGGAACACTTGCTCCCGAGGCCGATGAAGGTGCTGGTGGGCTCACTAAAACCAAAGGACTTAATTTTGATGTCGTGCCCTGTATGGAAGAAAAACTTCCCGTCGAAATTGTAGGTACAATTTTTACTGGTGACCCCAAAAAAAGTTTTGTATCTGTTAAAGACTCTAAAGTACCAGACGCTGATATTTACAAATCCGGTGACCTGATAATTGAGCACGAAGAATATGAAATCTATAAGGTAACACGTGGTACAGTTGAATTGCGCAAAGGCGACCAAAAGATTTGTGTTGATTTAAAAGGATTTGAAAGAAATAAAGGTGGGCCCTCCGCGCCGTCAGTGCCGGGAGCGCCACAGTCGGTGAAGCCAGAAAATGTAGAGACACTTGAATTTGACTCTAACTATATTGCCCAGGAGATCGGTCCCGGGTATTCAAATATATTAAATTCTGCAAAGCTCATTCCCGAAGTCGAAGGAGGTAACAAGATTGCCGGATTCAAAATTATCGCAATTGCTCCAGGGAGTCTTTTTGACAAAATGAAGCTCACAAACGGCGATGTTATTTCTGAGGTAAATGGTGTGAGTTTACGCGATGCTTCGCAAGGATTTAAATTATATCAATCTTTGCAAGAAGAACGAGAAATTACAGTAAACATTATTAGAAGCGGTGAACCAATGACGCGGAAGGTGCGGGTTAAATGAAATCTTTTAGAAAAGAATTCACAGTCAAATCAATCGCAAAATCTATGATTTTAGTTCATACGGTTTTTGCCGTTGGTGGATTGTATGCATTAGTATCTCCTGTAATGGCGCAAGAAGCTCCCCTACCGCCTTTGCCACCACCGCCACCTCCACCGCCTGCTTCGGTTGACGAAAATATGGAGGGCAGTGGCGAATTTATTCCGCCGCCTCCCATGCCAGCGGATTCCGATTCTTCGCCTTCGTCAAGTGGCAGTTCGGGATCTGCAAGCAGTGGACCCAGCGCAAAGGCGCCCGTTGTTGCTGCAAAAACAGCTCCTGGTAAAAAAGTTCCACCTGGGCAAGACCTTGTGTCTATCGATTTTCCAGAACCTACGGCTATAAAAGATATTATTAAGGCAGTGAGTCAGTGGACAGGTCGTAACTTTATCATTGGGCAAAATGTTTCTTCGGGAACAAAAATATCTATTATTAGCCCGCAACAGGTCACACGAGAAGAAGCTTATCAAGCGTTTTTATCGGCGTTAAACGTATCTGGTTTTACTACCGTAGACACGGGAAAAACAGTAAAAATTGTTCCTACAAGGCAAGCGACTTCGTCGAATATTAAAACATTTTATGGTGCTTATTGGGCGCCTATGACCGATGAAATCATCACGCAAATTATTCCGTTAATGTATATTGATGCTCAAACAGTATCAAACCAATTGCGTACTATTTTGCGCGAAAGTAACCCTGTTCCTTTTCAAACAACTAACTCATTGATTGTGAGCGATACGGGTCATAAAATCCGTAGGTTGCTCGAAATTATTAAGTTGCTAGATGTTAAAGCAAATCAGCCACAGGCAGCGATAATTTCAATAAAAAACACCGATGCCAACGACATTGCCAAAAAAATTCAAGACATTTACGGTGCCCGCGCTGGCGGAGCATTGTATTTGCAAAAAGTGATTGTCGATGAACGCACCAACGGGCTCATTTTATTAGGCCCGCCTCGTGGTCTCGATGACGTTGTGCGACTCATAAATCGGCTCGATAAACCGCTCGAAGACGCCGGTTCGCAAAATCAAATTCACGTGCGGCCACTCGATTACGCTGATGCTGAAAAGTTAGCTGCCACGTTGCAGGCATTGGCCCAGGGCCAAGCGAGTTCTCGCAACATTCGGCGCCCTGGCGGTGCTCCTGGTAGTGCGCCAGTTTCGGGTGGAATTTCTGCGTCAGTGGCCGATATTGGCGGTGTAAAAATCACAGCAGATAAACCCACAAATGGTTTAATCATTCAAGGAAGCAGGGCAGCCTTTAAAGAACTCGATTCTATAATCAAGCAGCTCGACAGGCGAAAGGCGCAAGTTTATGTTGAATCTGATATTATTGATGTGAACTTAGGCAATCAATTTCAGCTCAATACTTCGTTTTTAGCTGGTTTGCCGCCCGAAATGACTAACAGTAAAGCTTCCGTACCAATCGGTTGGAAACCTGCAGGCGTAGCTCCATTTGCAATTAAGCGCGACAATCTCTCTGGAGATCAAGCCGATTCACTCATTGGCAAAGCCATTCCCTCGGCTGCGCTCATAGGTATTTTAGGCAACAAAACATTTGATATCGGCGGAGTTAAAATATCGCCGGGAGCCTTTATTTTTGCTCTTAAGCAAGATAGTAACTCGAATGTATTGCAGACTCCTAGTTTGTTAGTGACAGACAACGAAGACGCAAATTTTGAAGCCACAGAGCGCGAAAACGTTTTGGTCACATCCGAAGACCCTACAACTAAAATTCGGTCGCAAAAATACGAAGCACTCGATGCTACTTTGGGTTTAAAGTTGAAGCCGCAAATTTCAAAAGCCGATTATATTAATTTGGATTTGAATATCAAAGCCGAGAGTTTTGGGCGTCGCAGTGCGGACAATCGTCCGGAGCAAACCAATAAGCGCAGTTTTTCAACTAAAATTACGGTGCAAAATACTCAAACAGTAGTAATAAGTGGTTTGCAAAGAGATATTGAAATCGAAGGCAAAGATAAAGTGCCTTTATTGGGAGACATTCCAATTATTGGCTGGCTCTTTCGAAATTCAAGTACGAGTAAATCTAAAACAAATTTGATGATTTTTATTACTCCGTATATTGTTCGAAATTCAGAAGATTTATCGCGTATCTATGAGAAAAAAGTCAAAGAACGTGACGAATTTTTAACGGCCTTTTATGGCAAGGATTTTCGTGAACGGGAAGTGTTTAAGCGCATGCCTGCCCAAGGGCGCTCTATTGTTCCACCTCCGGCAGAACGTAACACCGACACTGATGCGAAACCAAAAAGCGGTGGTGGACCCGGTTCTGCGGGGCCCGACGACTCTGGTCGTTTGCCGTCGCAAGACCCTAACCCCATTGTGGTTCCGGGCAGCAGCGGTGGTGGATCGTCGTTGTCGGCACCTTCTGGTGGCGGCGATATTGCTCCTCAGCCTGTTCCTCCGCCTCCAGATGCGCCTTAGCGAGGGTTTGTTGAAATGCAAAAAATTAATGTAGATAAAATTCTTTCGGTGCTCGACCCGGCTCGAAATTCCATGCCTGAGGCCAAGCTAGAGCAAGATGCACCGGTAGAAAATGACAGCAATTCGATTCAGAAATTTGGTCGCAAATCACTTGGTGAAATTTTAGTCGAAGGACGAAAAATTACCGAAGAACAGTTGCGCGAAGCCTTGCGGCAACAGCAGCTTAAGGGCGATAAAGTTGGAAAAATTCTGGTTGACAACGAAATCATTGAGCAGAATGAGTTGTTACAGGGTTTAGCAATTCAGCTTGAACTTCCTTTTCTTGACGCGCTTCCTGTAAGTGATATTGACCCTGATTTGGTTAAAAATCTTTCGATTAGTTTTTGTAGCCAAAATTTAGTGGTCCCCATTTCGCGAGACGAATTGGGTGTGACAGTAGCTGTAAATGATGCACTTAATGTCGCAGCTGTCGACGATTTGCGGCTTATTTTAGGCACAAATATTTATCGCGTTGTTTGCCCTAAATCAGTTATTGAAGCGGCAATCAATAGTGTTTTTGAACGCCAAGATTTGTCTGATGTCGCGGGGCAGGGGCTCAACAACGATCCTGAAGACGACCTCGACGGTCTCGATGAATCACAAGATTTATTGCACGATGTTGAAGAAGCGCCTGTGCGCAAAGAAGTTTCAACCATAATTCGACGTGCCATATCGGATAAAGCTTCAGATATTCACATAGAGCCTTTTGAAGACAGAGTGATTGTGCGGTTCCGTATAGATGGCAGGTTGAGAGAAATTAAAACTATCCCCAAAAAATACCAATCGAGCGTTGCAACACGTATTAAAATTTTAGGTAAATTAAATATTGCCGAAAGTCGCATTCCCCAAGATGGTCGTATTTCTTTGCGCGTTGGTGGCCGCGATTGCGATGTGCGCGTAAGTACATTGCCTACTAAATATGGTGAACGCGTGGTAATGCGTATTCTAGATAAATCGCGAGGAGTGCTCGATTTAGCAAAGTTAGGCATGCCAGAAAAAGTAATGACTGGCTTTGATGGTTTAGTGAAACAAAAACACGGAATCGTGCTTGTAACCGGGCCTACTGGTTCTGGTAAGACTTCTACTTTGGCTGCTGCACTTATGCACATCAATAAACCCGATGTAAATATTATTACAGTTGAAGACCCAGTAGAAGTGGCCTTGCCTGGTGTGGGACAAGTAGAAGTGAACGAAAAAGCCGGTATGAGTTTTGCCGCAGGTTTGCGTTCTATTTTGCGCCAAGACCCAGACGTTGTGCTCATAGGTGAAATTCGTGACGGTGAAACAGCGCAAATTGCTGTGCAAGCCGCAATGACTGGGCACCTTGTGCTTTCATCATTGCACACCAACGACACGGCGTCTTCAATCACTCGTTTGGCAAATTTGGGAATTCAAAATTTTCAGATCACAACTTCGCTTCTTGGAGTTTTGGCCGTTCGCCTCATGAGAAAATTGTGTATCACTTGTCGCGAATCTGCGACGCATAGTCCAGAAGAATTATCGGTCATGGGAATCGCCCCTGAGCGCGCTGTGGGTCGTAAATTGTACAAAGCGCGTTTGCAGGGATGCTCAGCGTGCCGCAATATGGGTTACTCTGGGCGTATGGGCATTTACGAGTTGTTGGTTGTTGACGACCACATTCGTAATTTTATTATGAAGAGTGTCGATGGCGCAGCATTGCGAAAAGTTGCTATGAGCAGAGGTATGAGCACTTTAAGAGATTCTGCAGCAGAGCGCTTTTTGTTTGGCGAAACCAGCCTCGAAGAAGCCATTCATGCCACCCAAATTGAAAATGAGGAGTAATAATGTATGCCAATTTTCAATTATATGGGCCAAAATGCCACATCTGGTAAAAAAATAAAGGCCAAAATTGAGGCCGATTCCATTAAAGATGCAAAAATAAAACTGCGTAAGCAGAATATTTATGTGATGGAAATTACCCAAGATTCTAAAGCCAATGCAGCCCGTTCTTCTTCATCGCTACTCACAAAATTAATGCGCAAACCTCCTTCGCAAGAAGACATTGCAATTGCCACAAAACAATTTGCAATTATGACCCGCGCAGCTGTAGATATTTCTGAGTGTTTAAAATCATTGTCTGAGCAAGTAGAAAACGAAGAGTTGCGTTCCGTTTATCAAAAATTGCGTGAATTGGTTTCCGAAGGAAAATCTCTTTCAGACGCGCATCGTGAATTTCCTAAAGTTTTTTCATCGATCTATATTAATATGATTGCTGCTGCCGAAAAATCTGGTGCACTTCCCATTGTTTTAAGGCGTTTGTCTGAATTCATTGAGTATCAATTGGCCATCAAACGTAAGGTAACAGGTGCTCTCACTTACCCAGCCATTATGGTTTTAGTATCGGTGGGAGTGACAATATTTTTGTTTGTAAATGTGCTACCCAAAATTACAAAGGCATTTAAAAGTTTAAAAGTGACACTTCCTTGGTACAGTATTTTAATTAATAATATTTCAGCCTGGATGCAAGACTATTGGCATGTTTCTTTAATTACCATTGCTGGGATAATTGCAATTTTTGTATGGTGGTCAAAAACCCCTAAAGGGCGCTATAAAGTAGATAAATTTATGCTTACTGCTCCTGTGATTGGTCCGCTTGTTTCAAAAGTTGCTGTGTCGCGTTTTTCAAAAACTTTGTCTACGGTTTTGTCAAGTGGTGTGCGCATTGTAGAAGCCTTAACTTTAACCAGGCTTGTTATTGGAAACGCTGTGCTTGAAGAGTCTATTACCGAAGCCATTTCGCGCGTACAAGACGGTGAAAAATTTGGTGCCGCCATGGAAAAAACAGGGCGATTTCCTGTGATGGTCATTCAAATGATTCGCACGGGCGAGAAAACTGGAAAACTCGAAGATATGTTGGTTAACGTTGCTGAAGCCTATGATGATGAAGTGGAACATCAAATTTCTCAATCAACCAAACTCATTGAGCCTATAATGATGGTATTTATGGCAGGATTGGTTTTTGTCATTGTCATGTCAGTCTTGGGGCCCATGATGCAAGCTATGAATAGTTTAAAGTAACGAAACATTGGTGTATGCTTTTTGTCGGTCAGGCAGGTATTACTTTTTTTTTAATGAAGGAGAATCTCTCAATGGTTTCCAATTTGAACCAAAGCAACCTTGAAGAATCTGATGTAGAATTCAGTCGTTTCACAAAAGAGGCTGGTTTTTCGCTCATCGAAATTATTATCGTCCTTGGTATTTTAGGCTCACTCATTGCTGTATTAGTCACTAGTTTAGGCACATCACAAATAAGTGCTAAAAAGAAAGAAACGGCTGTAAAGGCTGGGCAAGTGCAATCGCAGTTGTTACGTTATCAGGCCGATATGGGCAAAATGCCCACCACGGCTGAAGGCCTCGGAGTTTTATTTACAAATTCGGGAAGTTCAAAATGGACTGGGCCTTATGGTAACGAAGACGATGTTAAAGATGCCTTTGGCACAGCATTTGAATATGAATTGAGTCCCAAAGGTGCAGTGTTAAAATCTGCAGGCCAAGACGAACAAATGGGCACGGCTGATGACTTTATGTTTGTAAGCGGAAAGCTTGTTGATACCGATAGTACTGCCGCTGCTCCTGGTACAGGCGCAGAAGCACCTGCTGCAAAATAAATAAAATTGACTTTTATTTCAGATTATTTAAGTTTGTTTGAAATTGCTTGAGGAGACTTGCGGGATGAAAAATAAGTCTCCCTCACACGGATTTTCACTCATTGAATTGCTCATTGTTTTAGCGATTTTTGGCACCTTAGCAGCTATTATTTTACCTAATTTAGGAATTTCTGCGTCGAGTCAAATGGCGGCAGGAATTCGCGATTTTACCACAACCCTGCGCTCTACGTACGATGCCGCAGCTCTTACGGGGCGTATTCATCGTTTGGTTATGTTGCCCAAAACGGGCGAATATTGGGCCGAAGCCGCGCCGTTGGGTTTTGAGGGCAGGCCAAGTGTTGTGCAAGAAGAATCTAGCGCCTCAGACACATTTAAAACAGATATTCGCACACGCCTTGTCGAAGAACTCGATAAACTTGCTGGCGACGCACGCAAGGCAACAGATTCTAGCCCCACTTCGGAACGAAAATACATTGTGCGCAGCCCACTTGTTTTGCACAGACGTGCATTGGTTCCAATCAAATGGACAGAAATCGACGACCCTGTTTTATATAAAAGAAGTTTGCCCGGTGCAATAGCATTCGCATCTATAAATACCGAAAACATGCGTCAAAAACTTGAATTTGTTGCAGCTCAACCTAAAGAAACAGCATACATTTATTTTTTTCCTTCTGGCACGGCGTCGCAAGCTTCAATACAATTGGGCACACTTGCCACCGAAACAACTTTGGCTGAAAATGCCGCAAAATTTACCGTCATACTCGATGCTCTTACGGGGCATTCAGAACTCCTCGAAGGATTTCAGGAGGCAGACTTTGTTAAAGAAACACGATAGTGGTTTTACCTTACTCGAAGCACTTTTGGCCATAGGTATTTTATCGGTGGTTTGTGTTCAAATTATAAGTGTACAAGCCTCGAGTTTAGCCATAACAGTTACAACCCGCGATGCCATGAGTGCTACTTGGGCATTGCGCAGTGCCACATCGCAAATTCAATATGTGCTCGATTCATTAGGCGCCGATGGATTGCCAAAAGAGCGTGCCTACGCATGGCCTGCGGACGAAAAATATAAAATTTTAATCCTCACTAAAGACGCAAACTTAGAAGCTTCAAAGCTTTTGTTCACAGCTCTAAAATTAGGGTCCGGTGCTGCCATTGCTGGTGAAGAAAAAGCGGGCGGTGGCGAAGAAAATGACCCGGCAAAGGGAATGAAAGAAATTGGTGAAATGCTCGACTCGCAAATTCCCAAAGATATGTACAAAACTCTCACACTAAATGTTTCATGGGCCGAAGGTGAGGCTACCAAAAGCATTGATGGTGGCATGTTAGTTATTGATGACTCTAAGATAAAAATACAAATTCCAGGCTTGGGTGGTTTAGGTGGATTGGGTGGCGAAGGTGCAGAAGCGCCTGGTTCTCAGGGTGGTCAAGCAAATCCACAAACAACAAAACCGCCAGTAAAACCAAGTCCAACTCCAAATGGAAACGAGTGAGACATGAAGTTTAATTGTATTATGAAAATTAAATCAATAATGAAATTTAAATCTCAAATAAAATTTAAGTATGAGTCTGGCTTTACTCTCATCGAAGTCCTCTTGTCTCTTGGCATACTGTCATCTATTTCAATCTTTGCCATTACAACTTTGGCAAGTCAGCTCGACATGCGCAACAAACTTGCTTCAATTAACGACTCTCAACACGCATTAAATGTCGCCATGGAAAAAGTTTTTGATGATGTGCGACATGCCTATGTTTTATCCAAACAAGATTTAGTTTTTTCTGGTATGAGTGGTCGAGCGACTAAACCTAGCTTTGTGGCTCGTTCAGGGAATTTTTATTTTTCGATGCAAAATTTCCGATCTTTTGTAGGCAACTCTCCGCAATCAAATATTGCATTTGTGCGCTATGTCGAAAAACCAGATGCTAAAAATTCAGGGCACAAACAGCTATTGCGCATAGTAGATACGGACATGAAAGAATCCATAGAGCGCGATGGAGTGGGGCAGGAGCAAGTTTTAGTAACCGACCTTGCAGAATTTAAAACTTCTTACTGGAATGGTGTCGATTTTACGCAGGAATGGGATACTAATTCCTCTGATACTGAAGGTAAATTGCCAAAAATGGTAAAAATTAAAATTTCTGCTTTTAATCCACTCACAGATGCCGAAAAACAAATGAAGGAATTAAATCCTACATCTTTGCGTGAAGCATCGACAATTTCGCTCGAAAGTATTTCGTACCTTTTATATTCGGCAGGTCAGGCTAATTTAAAAGAGCCTTCGAAAGAATACCGATGGCAATAAGAATTTTACTAAAGCTTAAAAGTTTAAAATCAAACTTTTTAAGATCCGAAAAGGGATTGGCGCTCATTTTAGTGCTTTCCCTGATTGGAGTTATTCTTGCTGTTTTGGCCGAAATATTATTTCAGTCACAAATCACGGTTCGCACCAGCGTTGGAATTCGCGATAAAGCACGTGCCGAAATGTCTGCGCTCACTGGTGCACAATTTGCAAAAATGTTGGTGGGACTCGATGTTCAAATCAATGAACTCACAGACGAAAACAACAAACAAATACCTGCGCAATTTAAAGGCATGGCAAAAGAAATGATTTCGGGTTTCAAACAACAATTGGGCGGAAAAAGTTTTGCGCAACTTCTCGATGGTTTTCCCATTGGCGCTGAAGGGCTCGATAGCATTGCAGATTTAGCAAAATTAAATATCAATGCCCTACTTGATGAAAGCCTTTTGGCGGCATTAAAAGCTGTTCCTGGCTATTTTGTTGTGAATACTATTAATGAGAGCGCCAAGCTGAATTTGAATTCTTTAGGTGGTTCTGCAGAAAAAGGAATTATGCTTCTAGCCCTCAAAAGGCTTTTTTCTATGCCACACGAAGCAAAATTCCTGCAAGAAAAAGGTTTTGAACCTGCAAGACTCGCTGCAAATATCAAAGACTATATCGATTCCGACTCCATTGACGAAATCGACAGAGGCGATGAAATCACGCAATACGAGCGTTTAAAATACAAACATGGCCCCAAAAATGGGCGACTTGAAAGCCTCGAAGAACTTCACCGCGTGCCGGGGTTTAACGACGACGAAATTTATAAAATATTTACACCCTATTTTACGGTTTGGCCCTTGGATGCCCAAGGTAAGTCGCTCGATATTAATGCGGCATCTGTTGAGCTTCTTTCTGCTTTAATGACTAAAGAAGGTTCAGATGTAAACGATTCTGAAATCGATAAACTTGAAGATTTTCGTTCCAAAGGAACACCGTTTACAAAAATTCAAGACGTGAGTCAGTTTTTTGAGCCTCTCACTAAACCAGATGCAGAGTCTAAAAATATTCTATCTGGGCTAACTGGCATGAAATCGTCTATTTATCATATCGAAGTGCGCGGTGTGTCTGCAGGTGTTGAGGCTGTTTATGAGATGGTCATTGAAACTGTGAAAGCTAAAGCTGGCTCTAAAGAAGCTCCCAAAAGTCCTATACGGGTCGTTTACCAGAGATTTAAATAAAATGATCATTCAATTTTTTTTTGCAGCCTTTTTTGCCTTAGGAATTACTTCTTTTGGGCATTATTATTTGTACATGCGACTCATTCAGCCCCTTTCTGAGGGATTAAGTCCTCTTTGGGTTACGGCATTTGTGGTTCTTTGGATGGTGACATTTTTTGGTTTTGCCATTGCAAGAGCAGTTCCGGTATTTTTGCGGCGATTTATCGAACTCATAATGTTTGTTTGGATGGGCATTGCTTATTTATTTCTGTTACTTTGCATCATCACTGCTCCTATTAGTTTGTTACTGCAGGCTCGAGGTTGGCGCGACGATTGGTTGGCCTGGGCAGTGGTTATTGCAGGACTTCTCTTTACAATACTGGCCATGCGTCAGGCCTTTAAAGGTGAGACAGTCATAGAAACTTTCATTCCAATTCGCAAAAAAATACACTCACACCTCGAAGATTTAAGAGTTGTTGTCATTAGCGATGTTCACGTTGCGGGCCTCATTGGCTATAGGCGTATGCGACGTCTCGCTAAAAAAGTTAATGAATTAAACCCTGATTTAATTTTTGTCACGGGTGATATGGTAGATGGTTCTGTGAGGCAACTTTCAAAAGAAATTGAACCTCTCGTTGAGATGAAGGCAAAGCACGGTATTTATTATGTCACTGGTAATCATGAATATTATTGCAATCCGCGCAAATGGAAAAATTTTTTCAAAAGCCGTTTTAATTGGACCGTGCTTGAAAACAGCCGCGTCAGCTTAAATATTGATGGAGTAAAATTAAATATTTTGGGAATTGAAGACCGCTCTTGGCTGCGCAGTGTGGGTCATCGACGTAAATTCGATTCTCGTTTGAAATCTGCCTCAGAAGGATTGAATGAGCAGCAAATGTCTGAAAGTCTGAATATTTTGCTTGCTCACCAGCCCAAAGACGCTCGTTTGCTAAAGGGATTTCCTGGTATCGATTTGCAGGTTTCGGGCCACACGCATGCCGGGCAGGTTTGGCCTTTGCAAATATTTGTGCATAAAGATCAAACTTATAATAAGGGACTATATCCTATCCGTGGTTCAGAAACTCAACAAATATATGTGACACAGGGTACGGGATTTTGGGGGCCACCAGTGCGCCTCGGCACCACCTGCGAAATTTCGTTGCTGCGATTCAAGCTGACACCGACTTGAATTCAAATATTTGACATCATGCCCGCGCCTCGATAAGTCTAGAATAGAACTTTTTACAAGAACTATTTGCTTTTAAAAATTCGTGGTTTTTTTTTTATGGTAAGGAATTATTCTTATGAATCAAGCTAGATTTGTATCTGTATTTGGTAAAATTGCTTGTGGCGTTGCTGCGGCATCGTTGTTTATGAGCGGCTGCGGCGAAGCTGCGAAGCAAAATAAAAATCAATACCAATTGCAAGGCTGGAAGCCCCAAACTTGGGAACAGCGCATTACTAAGGGTGAATTTGAAAAAGTTTATTCGACCGCAACTGAAGAGCGCGATGGTAAAGTTTATCCTAAATCAAATCCTGCCATGACAACTCAGTTTAAAGCGAATGCTGCTCCCAGTGCATTTAAAGCAGAATGGGGCGAACTTACTGCTGGAACTGAGCTTAAAGGATACATTAATACGGGCTACGTCGTGAGTTCCGGATGGACCACTCGATTGGCAAAACTCACTCAAACTGTGAGTGAGTGGAACAATATTAAAGATCCCAAAGGGAATTCCATTTTTCGCGATGTGAGCCCGCTTGATTCTGATGGCAACAAATCTGACGACCAAAACGATGGTGCAGTGTCTGCTGATGGACGTAATTTTAATTTAGAACTTTCTATACAAACTCCAGTGGGTTTTGTGCCCATGACTGGCGTTATGACTCAATATTCTCGTGACGATAATTTTCAACTAGATCTCACCAACACCCGTGAAATCAGTTTGCCAATTGTTGGAACATTGGTTAAAAAGAACATGTTAAATGTTCACCTCAAATTTTACCCCCACGAAAAAGGTTGGGTTGTGTATGGCGCTTCTGCTGTTAAAATGGAAACGCAAGAAAGCGCTTTTAACGAAAAAGATTTGAATCGAATTATGGAAGGTATTTTTAACTGGTTGCTCAAAAACTTGATTGTTTCAAAATCTTAATTTTTGAAAGAGCAGTTTGAGACAATGCATTAAGGATTTATTGCAATGTGTTATTCTGCTCTTATAAAGCGTGAAATAAAGTATCTAAAAAATAAATTTGGTCCTCTTGAAATTCGCATTCAAGAGGATTTTTTATTTGATCACGAAATGGGAAACGCCATAAGAGTGTTTCCTGGTTTGCAAGCTCCAGTAGTTGCTTCAAATGGGAGTAATTTTTTTGTTGAAAATATGCAGTACGGTTGCTTTCAGCCAGAATATATAAAAGTAAAATACACAACATTTAATGCCCGCCGCGATAATTTGCTTTCGGCTTTTTGGGATTCTGCTTTTATGTTAAATCACGGTTGTGTGGTGCTCGACGGATTTTCGGAATGGGTTGCGGTGACCGATTTACTGTCTACAAAATTAGTCACTCTAGACCAAATAATAGCTGTATTTGATAAACAAACCAAAGAACGTAGGCAATCTATTTTGGCCAGAGGTAAACCCTATAAGCCAACCAAAACAGAGTTGCTCAACCCATTACAACGAAAAGTTGTCATCGATTTTACTTCGCAAACAAATGAGACACTTTATGTTCCTGTGATATTCAATCAAAAAAACAATGCCAAAGGTTTTGCAATCGTAACCCATGATCCACTGCCAGAAGTGTTGGCTGCGGGCCACGATCGCAGCCCTGTTTTTTTAGATTTCAATTCTATTCGCGAATGGATGTCTTGCCATCACAAAACAGCGCGAAATTTTGACGCAATTTTGTCTCGAGGTCAGAATATTAAATTTGAACCTCGTTTGCTGAAAATGAGCGTGCAATGATAAAGTTTTCAACTTAACATTTAAGAGTTGGGATTGTATGAATATTTTGTTTAGGCCAGGTATGATATTTTGTACTTTAATTGTTTCGGCAAGTTGCAAACAAAGAACATTTAACAACGAAAGTAGTGCATTATCTGCCGGAAATACTGCGGCAAGTCAAGAAATAAGCCTTACTGATAGTATGAATTCGTGTATTTATAAAAACGAAATTGGCACGGCTGCAGTTACTTTTTATGTCGATAAAGTAACACCAAAATTTCTGACTGTGACCGAAAAATCGGCTTTAGCTGGTAAAAATTCCGCATCTCACAGGTATGACTTGATTAAAAATAGTAATTCCAAAATTGCAGAAGACACTATTTATGTGCCTGTTGAAAAAACGGGAATTAATTTTTCTATTCACGTTAAAAAAACGACAGAAAATAATTCGCGAAAACTTTTTGTTTTGCTTCAAAATGATTCTATCTTTGCCGATGGAAGTGGAACTTTTTATACTGCAAAGCCCTCCGGAAGTTGGAGCCTGCCAGAAAACTGTGGGCAAGCGGTGAAAGATAATTTTTCAACATCAACAACGGTGCCATCGACAACAATTTCGAAATTGCAAATTGAAGCGGGTGTAAAAGCTTTAGGACTTCAAAAAGATGAGAAACAATGCGTCAGGACATTGGGAGTGTCTACAAGCTGCTACCATTCTAAAATTGTCCCACTCAGTCACCCAATGTTTGATGAATTTTATAAAAAAATGATGGTAACAACGTTAAATCCAGAATGGAAGTGCCCTTTAAAACGCGAAAGTTTGAGCTATCTTTGGGTAGGCCACTGGGATGCAAAAGGGCAAAGTGCAGTAGGTGAAATAATTGTGGCAACGGATGTGACAGACAATATAAATAAAGTTTTTGGAAAAATTTTCACATAAAAATACCCAATTGAACGCATGCATCCCGAAGATTACTACGAAGGTAATGATTCAAAGTCTATGGCTGCAAATAATACTTCTGGTTTTCGCTGCAGCAAAGAAGATCAAGGCGGTGAGCACCCGAATGGGCATGCCATCGACATCAATCCACTCATCAATCCCTTTATCAAACCTAACGAAAAGAAATTCGAGCCAGTGCGCGGTTACGAAGACCCCGCTCCAACTTCATTGGTTGAGGCGCAAAAACGTTATCTAATAGACCCCGTAGAAGGCTGGAATTTTGCTTTTAGAGCCAATCGCAATCAGTTGCGTGCTAACAAAGGGCAAAACGTTGAACAAATGTTGTTCGAAGACAGCGCTCCCACAAAAGCTTTTGAATCTATTGGTTGGTTTTGGGGCGGAAAATGGAATTGCTGCGACGATTATCAACATTTTTCAATAAACGATATGTGATTTAAACTTGATCTGATTCTCAGAGTGCCGAAGAATTTGCTAATTTTTTAAGAGGTCTTCAAGGAGTGAGCTTTGTGCTTTAACTCCAAATGCATCGCCTTAGGTACAATGATGGTAAACTGGGTTCCTAAGCCGGGTTCAGATGTTAATTTAAGTGTCCCATTCAATGCGTTTACACTTTCTAAAACTGAGGCCATACCCACTCCGCGCCCCGAAACTAAAGTAACAGAATCTGCGGTGGACAACCCGTCTGCGAAAACGAGGCGCAACTTCTCGTCAGAACTTAAATTTTCCGCGGCTTTTACTGTAAGTATACCTTTCGAAATAGCGCGATTGACAAGTTTTTCCTTATCAATTCCTCGCCCATCATCACGTATAACAATAATCCAATCGGTTGCACTTTCCGTCACAGATGTTAAAATTTCTGCAATTTCCGGCTTTCCAATACGCTCATTCACAGACGCTTCAATTCCATGGTCAATGGCATTACGATACACATGTACAAGATTTTTGAGCACCGGATTTAAATGTGTTGCGTCAATTCGTAAATTTGGTTCTACTAAATTGAATCGCACTTGTTTAGACATTTTTGACGCTAAAATTTCCATGGATTTATGCAAAGGTGCGAATACTTCGTTCAATGAAATATATTGAACTTTATGAATCCACATAAGGCCATTGACGGCCTCATTCCTATTTGTCGCATGATTCAAATCTAATAAAATATTCTGCAGTTTTTGGAAATCTTGCACTGTAACCAGGGTTTCTCTTCTGTTGAGTGCAGTAAAATCAATTCGCAAAAGTTCGTAATTATTGATGAGAAATTGTTCTAAAAGATTTCTTGCGCATTGAATCTGACTTTGTGTAATTTCACTCTCACTTTCTACATTGTGGATGTATTTTGCAATACCATGCAATCCATAAATGCTGGAATTACCTTTGAGAGTATGAAGAATCATCTTTAGTTTAGCTGTTTCTTTGTTTTTTAGAGCTTCTTGCGCAATGTCAATTGACAAACAAAAGTCGTCTAAAAATGATACAAATCCAGATTTAATTCGAATAATATTAAGAATTGACTGGAGCTTAATCGATTCGGCTTGGGCTGCAATTTCAGCAGTGACGTCATTAATTGTCACCATCAGACTTTCAATGGTATTTGGTGTTTGGCGAATGACACTAAATTCAAGCCTTATGCTTTTTTGTCCCAATTCAAAAACACTAGGAATCTGACCAATACTCATATCCTCTGGCAAAATATCATCAAAGACCTGCTGCACTAAAAGTTTAAAAGTTGCGACATCTCTTTCTGGGAGGTTCAAAATATCTACAATATATTGCCCAGTTTTGAGTGGTTTTTCTAAAATATCTGTGCACGATTTAGTGAATCCATCTTGCAATTGCAAATTTCGATTTAAAAGAAAAAATCCCGATTTAAGATTGTCATAAATAGACGAAATAGTTTTTGATCTGATCGAGATTTCCAGAAAAGATTCTGCTATTTTTGCCTGTGCCGATTCTACCTGTTTTGAAAGAATTTTTATTGCAATGCTAACCACAATAATTCCAAACGCAAGAGCCATACCAATTTTCAAGAGTGAATATTGATTGCTGCTTTGCATATGCGCATTTGCATCACTCGCAGCGCGCACTCCTTCGAGTGCTAATTCTCGAATAAGCTTTTCGTAGTGACCTCGGGGTGGGTCGTACTCTTTAAAGTACATTTGTTGAGCGGCAGGAATGTCTTCAAATAGCTTTTCAAGTATCTTTGTATCTATAGGGCGCAATTCTTTGTCGTCAATTTCTTCGAGCTCTGTTATTATATTTCGCATTTTCTGCGACTTAACTTCAACTTTTAATTCTTTAAGTATTTTTTTGTGCTCATCGTAAGCCGCAATTTTATTTCCCGAAAATTTTTCTAGTTGATTCGGATCTATGAGAAGTGCCTTTGTAGCATCGTCTTGTGTGAGCATAAGTGCGAGTGCTTGCGAGCTCTTTGATTGATCTCTGAGGGCATCAGTGAGGGAGCGAGAATTTCTACCGAGACCAACATAAGTTATAGCTGAAACTAAGCCAGAGACAAATACAAGTGGCAGAACAAGTGTTAAATAGAACTTATGTGAAAGTTTCATTTTTTATTCTTTGCGACATGAATTACTCCACGCATACTCAGCATGTCTCCGTGCCCAGCCATCATACACAAATAGGGGTAAAAACCTTCATTTGAAGCATTAAATATTAAGGATTCTTCTTCTCCGGGGTCGAGCGCTCGGGTCATAGCTAAAATCGAAGGGTGTTTCCTTATTTTTTCTATATCGTATCCACTAGCTTGCAAATCTTTAATGAACTGGTCCTGAGTTCCAGGCTTTAATATGGCAATGTTATGCTGAATCGCAGAATCGGGCGCGGCTTGATTTCTAAATTTAATTGAAACAGTGGCACCAAAGGGAACTTGAATAGCCGCTTGATCAAATGCAATGTCATTCCCTTTTGAAGAAAGAGAAATAGAAACATTTATTTTTTTATTTTCTGCAAATCCCGACAATGAAATCAAGCACTGTAAAAAAATGACCACGCAAAATTTCATTCTACTTTGTATCATGTTATAAACCTCTTGCGATGTTGTTATTTAACTTTAATTTTCAGTTTCATTTTCGGATGTATAGCACATCGCACTTCTAATTCACCCGGAACATCAAATTTTCTCCTTATTTCTGCTCCAGGTTTAGTAATTCCGCCGTTGAAATTTTGGTCAACTGTAACTGAAAAAACGTTGTGAGACGTCTCGTCATCATTTTTGAAAACAATTGAGTCGCCGACTGATATTTCTATAGAATCTGCCGAAAAAGCTTTTGCCTTTTGAGATACTACAATGTCATTTGCAGCATATATATTTTTAGAAAACAAAATTGAAACTAATAAAAAATAAGAACAGAATATTTTCATTATAAAGACTCCTTTTAAAATGCAATTATCTACCGAGGTAATTCAGGAATAACTACTTCCTTGTCGCGACTAGTCAAAGTCTTTAAAAATGCCACAAGATCATTTTTTTCTGTGTCAGTAAGGTGCAATGGCTGTATTTGCTCGGCTAAACTGTCTCTTCGTACCTTACCGCCTAAATTGTAAAACTCGACTACTGCCGTCAGCGTTGGTTCAGACCCTGCATGCATATAGGGAGCTCGTTTGCTAATGTTGCGCAATGTCGGAGTTTTGAATGCGTGCTGCAGAACCGGTATACCTGGTATTATTTTGGCCCGCCCAATATCATCATCGTCTATGCCAATATCGTGAAAGCTGTCATCTGTAAAACGCCATCCAGAATGACACTGCGCACATTTTCCTTTTTCATTGAACACAACAAATCCTCTTTTTGCATTTTCAGAAATGGCATTTTGTTTTCCGTTTATCCATGCATCAAATGGGGCTTCACTCGACACGATTGTCCTTTCGTATGTAGCAATAGCTTTACTTATTTTTTCAATAGTTACGCCTTTTAAATCAAGAAATGCTCTGTTAAAAAGTGCTGAATAACCTTCAATAGACTGAATTTTACCAACAAGCTGATCTTGCGGAAGCCCCATTTCACCAGGAGCGGAAATAGGGCCTAAAGCTTGTGCTTCTAAAGTGTCAACACGGCCGTCCCAAAACAATGGCTCCCCCCAGGCCAAATTCAGAATTGTTGGAGTTCTTCTTCCAAGCGTATTCATGCCATGTCCAATTCCTTTCGGTAGCCCATCGCCCCAAGAAAGGCCTGGATTGTGGCATGTAGCGCAAGAAATCCAGTTTGAAGCTGAAAGTCGCGGGTCAAAAAAAAGAATTTTTCCGAGCAACTCTTTATCTTTAGAATATTCGTTGTCTTTTGGGTATGGAACTATACTTGGTTTTTTATAATCCTTTAAGTATTTTTCATGATTAACATTTGAACTCTGTGCAACGCCAATAGAATGCGGCATTGAATTCAATAAAATCGCGAAATTCAATATTAAGTACTTTATCATCTTATTCTCCATTCCAAATCCGATATCAATCAAAATTTAATCACAATTAAAACTTTGCCGCCTTCGAATAAAAACTTTCAAGTCTATCGGAATTTTTTCGAGTCTATTTAAAGAAGTTTTTGACATGAGTTATTGTAAAATACCGAGTATTCAAAAAACCTCGCTGTGAGCTTTGCATGTGCCGAATCTTGTTCTAAACATTAATTGTAAGTTTAATGCAGTGGAGATTTCGGCCATATGGATACATTTCTACTTTCGAGGCTTCAGTTTGCTTTAAACATTTCGTTTCATATTTTTTTTCCTACGCTCACCATTGCGATGGGATGGTTTCTCTTTTTCTTCAAGGTGAGATCCAAAGGTGTGGAGTCTTCAGTTTGGATGAAGCTTTACTTTCTTTTTGCCAAGGTTTTTGCCATTTCCTTCGCTATTGGTGTTGTGTCAGGAATCACAATGTCTTTTCAGTTTGGAACCAACTGGCCCGGCTTTATGAATACTGTTGGCAATATTGCAGGCCCATTGCTTGCATTTGAGGTTCTCACAGCATTTTTCCTGGAGGCCAGTTTTCTTGGCGTCATGCTTTATGGTCATAAAAGGGTGCCCGAGTGGGTGCACACTGGTGCGACATTTGTAGTTGCCCTAGGGACCACTTTTTCTGCCTTTTGGATCATTGCTCTCAATAGCTGGATGCACACTCCTGTCGGATTCGAAATGCGAGACGGCGTTGCCCATGCCACCAACTGGCTACAAGTGGTGTTCAACCCCTCTCTGCCTTATCGATTTTTTCATATGTTTTTAGCCTCGGGTCTGACGGCTTCCTTTTTCTTGGTGGGTTTTGGATCGTTGATTGTGTTGAAAAACAAAAGCGGCCAAGCAGGTAAAAAAGCTGTTCTCGTGGGTTTGTCGGCTGCAGTGGTTTTGGCACCCTTACAAATTGCAATGGGCGACCTTCATGGCCGCGAAACAAGGAACTACCAACCAGCAAAGCTCGCAGCAATGGAAGCACTGTGGGAAACTCAAAACCGTGCTCCTCTCATTCTTTTTGCTGTTCCCAACCAAGCAGAGCAAAAGAACCATTTCGAAATCGGAATTCCCGCACTTTCTAGCCTCATAATCACAGGAAGCATGAACGGTAGAGTGCAGGGTCTCAAAGAATTTGAAAAACATCCGCCAGTGGCCCCCGTATTTTGGGCATTTCGGGTGATGGTTGGCTTAGGTATGTTGATGCTTTTTGTGTCTCTATTTTTTACATTTTTGAGGTGGTGTGGAAAATTTGGTTTGCGCTGGCACTATCGTATTTTGGCTTGGACTCTTCCTGTGGGCTGGGTTGCCACTCTTGCCGGTTGGTACGTTACCGAAATAGGACGCCAGCCCTGGCTTGTGCAAGGCGTTTTACTTGCGCGAGATGCTGTTACCACTCAGCCTTCGGGCAATGTTGCTGTAACCTTTTTTGGATTTGTTGCACTTTATAGTCTGCTCCTCGTGGCTTATTTCTTAGTGTTGAAATATTTTGTCAATTCGCATCGTGAGGAGCCAGAAACTCTATGATGAATGCACTTTCGGCAGACACACTTGCATTAATTTTTGCTCTCATCATGGGGCTATCTCTTTTTGTTTATGCGATTCTGGATGGATATGATTTGGGCGTTGGCATCCTCTCTTTTTTTCTTTCAGAAGAAGAAAAAGAACCTGCCATAGAATCTATTGGCCCATTTTGGGACGCCAACGAAACATGGCTTGTGCTAGGAGTGGGTGTTTTACTTGTGGCCTTTCCCAAAGCGCACGGTGTAATATTAGGTCATCTTTATTTGCCTGTGAGCCTCATGCTTTTAGGATTAATTTTGCGTGGAGTGTCTTATGAACTGCACAAAAAAGTGCCCAAAGAGCAAAAGCACGTGTGGACTGCCATGTTTGCCTTCGGTTCGCTGGTTACAGCTGCTAGCCAAGGATTTATGCTGGGGCTTTATCTCACAGGATTTCGGCACGACAACTTGTCGTTGTTTTTTAGTGTTTTAACCTCGCTTTCCCTTATGCTTGCCTATGTGGGAATGGGAGCAAGTTGGCTTTTAATGAGATCGCCGTTGGAACACTTTGCAAAAATACTCAAGCTTGCCCGAATCAATTTATTTTTGTTTGCAGGTTCAGTTTTGCTTGTGGCAATTGCAAAACCTCTCATTGTTCAGGGAACTCTGGACATTGTTCAGGGGCCTGAGCAGCTGCTTGCACTTGCTCCCTTTCCTCTCCTCACTTGCTTTTTCATGGTCCTGCATGGCGCCGCTCTTTATTCAAAAAATTTCCACGAAAGTGGGTTTGTTTGGCTTCCACTCGTGTTGCTCATCGGTGTCATGGGATTGCTTTCTCATGGAATTATTTTAAACCTTTTTCCTTACGTCATCCCTGGTCAGTTGAGCCTCAAAAATGCCATGGCTTCACCAGAAAGCCTGGTTATTATTCTGCGGGGTATTCTCATTGTTTTGCCCCTCCAGATTATTTACACCATCGTCATTTATCGAATTTTTCACGGCCGCGCCAAGTTGACGCGAGTGCTTAGCTCACCGGACATCTATCCTGAAAAATTTCCGGGAATGTAACGGACCAACACCTTAATGAATTGGTTAAATTGAATTGGCTTTGTTAAAAACTCTGTAAATCCGGACTCGAAACATTTTTCGCGCTCTTCATTCATCGCATGAGCCGTTAATGCAATGATGGGCTTAGTATATTTCAATTGGCGAAGTTTTTGAGCGGCCTCATGACCGCCGAGGATTGGCATTTGAATGTCCATCAAGAGCACATCAAAAGATTCACTCAACGCAAGCTCTACTCCACTTGCGCCATCAGAAGCCGTTTTTACTTGCGCTCCCTCTTTGTGCAGATACGTTGAGATTAGAAATATATTATCTGAAGAGTCGTCAACCAAGAGCACCTTGAGGCCACGTAATGCTTGCCTTTTCTCTTTAAAATCGGTTTTTTTGGCAGCGACGAAGGTCAGAGCTTCTTTTCCCACAAACTTTGTATTTGGAAGTAATATCGACTTTATTTCGATCACAAAAGTACTGCCAGAGTCCGGATTGCTTTCAATAAGCTCTAGGCTTCCTCCTAAACTTTCACAAAGGCGCTTCGACAATACTAACCCAAGACCCGTGCCGCCAAATCTTCGCGTAGTGGACGTGTCTGCCTGAGTGAACGGCTGAAAAAGTTTGGACGCTTGATCTTTTGAAATGCCAATACCAGTGTCTTTCACCGTAAATTTCAAGATAGGATTTTCAAATGCAACACGAAAATCAATAGTGCCTTTATCGGTGAATTTAATCGCATTGCCGACCATGTTAGTAAGAATTTGTCGCAGTCGGACAGGATCAGAACAGATTAATTCGGGAATAAGAGTGTCGGTTGTAAACAGAAGTTTTACTCCCTTTTCTTCGGCCTTAAATCTCATGAGTGAATTAAAGTCGGCCAGCATTTCAGCTAGAGAAAACTGTATACTTTCTACAGTCATCATCCCTACCTCAACCTTAGAGAGATCGAGAATATCATCTATGAGTCTTAATAAATGTTGCGAGTTGCGGTCCGCGATAGCTATGTAATTCTGATTTTCATCAATGGTGTTGGCACGGTTTTTCATGAGATCGATAAATCCTAAAATTGCGCCGACAGGTGTTCTGATTTCGTGAGACATGTTGGCCAAAAACTCTGTCTTATATCGACTTGCGCGTTGTATTTCGCTCGCTCCTTCTTTCAATAATATCTGGGCTTTATTCAGAGCCTCGTTTTGCTTCTCAACTTTTTTCCGAACGCTGGATGTATTGATGGCAATTCCAATGTTCTCAGAAACGCTAGCTAAAAAAGATCTTTGATGTTCAGTGAATTGGTGCAGTGATCCTAGTTCAACCACTCCAACCACTTCGTGTTCATAAAAAATGGGGGAGATTAGAAGTGATCGAGGTACCAGTGCCCCCAGAGCAGATTCTATTTTATTAAAATAACTTGATGGTATATCGTTAATAAGCAGCGACTTTTTCTCTATGGCTACCTGACCTATCAAGCCTTCACCAAATTCAACAAATTTCTCCGATGCCTCAGCTTTTGGAAGAGCATGGCCGCTCACTATTTGAAGTTTTTTATCCTCAGTGACTACGTAGAAAGCTCCTACTTGAGCATTTGTAAATGGCACCAAATGGCTTAAAATACTTTGTCCTAGCCGCGATATGATTTGCTCACCTCGCATTGTTTCCGAAAGTGCAATTTGTCCTTCACGCAGATAATCTAGCTCGCGAAACTTTTCCATGAGTGCCGCTTCAGATTGTTTTCTCTCAGTAATGTCACGTTCGGTAGTGGCAATTCCAGTTAATATTCCTTTGTCATCTGTGAGCTTAGTATTCGTGAGCCAAACGTCTAGGATTCTGCCGTCTTTATGCTTTCGTTTGGTCTCCAGGTTAGGCAGCAATTCTCCGCGTTTTAAAGAGATAAGGAATCCGAGTGCTTCAGTTTGATATTCTTTGGGCACGGTATCTACGATGTTCATATTGAGTGCTTCGGCTTCAGAGTATCCGTAAACTTTTTCCGCTCCACGGTTCCAGGCTAAGATTCTTCCTTCCAGATCCTGAATGGTGATGGCATCATTGGAGTCTTGAATCACTGTCGCCATGCGGCGAAATTTTTCCAGTGTTTTCGATTGCTCAGACCGAAGTACTTCAAGTGCGCGCTGTTCGGCAACCAGTTCTTCTGCTTGCTTCTGGGCGGTGACATCACGGGCAGCGGCGAATACACCTAAAACAATTCCGTGCGCGTCTTTGTAAACAGACGCATTGTAAAGAACGTCAGTGTGCTTTCCGCTTATGTGACGAATAGTGAGTGGATAATCTGCCACAAACCCCTTGGCGAAAACTTGTTGATAACCTTCCCGTGCTTTGTCAGGTTCGGTGAAGTAGCTCAAGAAGTCAGACCCAATCAGTTCTTGGCGGGAAATACCTGTGACTTTAACCGTTGCTTCGTTCACGTCGGTGATTTTGCCTTCGGCCGAGATCGTGACTAAAGGGTCCAATGACGTCTCGAGGAGGGACCGAGCGTACCTTGATGCCTCCTGAGCTTTCTTGTCGATTGTTTTTCGATCAGTAACTACAAACCGTATCGCAATATATTTCAGTGGTTTTCCATTGTCTCCGAGTATCGGACAAATCGTCGAATCTACCCAATAAAGACTGCCGTCTTTTGCGCGGTTTTTTATCTCCCCTCTCCAGATACGACCATTAGAAATAGTATTCCATAAATCTTCAAATAGAGATTGAGGTTGCAAATTGGATTTTAACATGCGGTGGTTTTGGCCTATGAGCATTTTACGAGGATATTGAGATACCTCGACAAATTTATCATTCACGTAAATTATAAATCCATCGGCATCGGTGATAGAAACAAGAGCCGATTTGTCCAAGGCCTGAAGAAGCGTTTGGGATTCAACCTCTGCCTTAATAAATGCTTCTTTTGATTCAATGGGTTGATTATTGCCAGACCGCTCTGGAGCCTCTTTAGAACGCGTTATTTTCCTACCCAGTTTTGCTATTTTTTGAAGTAGATCGTTTTTTTTGATCATTTACTAATCCTGATTCATATATGGCTAGAACCAAAAAAATTATTTGATTCGTAGACTCAGAAATTATGGGGTGGGTTAATAAATCAGAGGAAAGGCCACAAAGCTTTCAAGAGTTCAGTCTTCCTGATTTTATAGGCTATCTTTTTGTTATCCCTTCTGCAACATTCCTAGCTTTTAAAAACTGAATTCAATAAATTGCAAGGCCTTTACCATTAAAAGTTATTTTTTTAGTGCAAAATGGAAACTGGGAGCGCTAAAACGCTTACAGAAATCCTGCCTAAATCTTCAAATGCATAAATTCAACTTCTGCAGTATCTGTCAGAACGTAAGCTCACCGTTGCGCAATTTCAAACATAGTGAAGCTGCGCATTGAAGTGATATTTGCCCATCTCCGTAAAAGTGTCTCCATGTCCCCCCCGGATATTCATGGGCTTCGATGAGCACAACTTTTCTGCCAGCTTTTGCCATTAAAGCTGCAAACGATAACGTAGATATTTCAGACCCAAGAATTAAAATGTCATCCATGCTTACCCCATCGAGAGACTGCAGACCTGATTCCGTTTTGGAGACAATTTGTCTCGACTTATGGCGATCATATTCGCTCTATCCTTTGTCGAGCCGCACTTTCAATTTCTTTAAAGCCGCTTTTTCTTCGGAATTCAGCTTCGGATATTCGAGCTGCATTTTTTCGAATCGACTCAGCAAAATCTGAATTACACAAAGGCGGGCATTTTTCTTGTCGTCGCCCGGTACAATGTACCAAGGAGCACTCTTTGACGCGGTTCGCCTTAAACATTCTTCGTAGGCTGCTTGATACTCGTTCCAGTAACCTCGTTCTCGGACGTCACCCTCAGAAATTTTCCAAAGTTTTTTAGGATCGCGAAAACGATCCTTAAGTCGCCTCAACTGCTCGTCGCATGAAATATGAATAAAGATTTTTACAATCTCGTATCCCTGTCTGTGAAGGTACTTCTCATAGTTTTGGATATCGTGATATCGAAACTCCCAGAACTCATCGTCGTGTTTCTTTGCTCCTGGAATTTTTTCTTTTTCGAGAATTTCGGGATGCACCTGAGTGATAAGTGTTTCTTCATAGTACGATCGATTGAAAATTCCAATTTGCCCGCGCGCCGGGAGCTCGCGATTGATCCGCCAGAGAAAATCGTGATCGAGCTCGTTTGATGTTGGCGTTTTAAAGCTGACCACAGAAACTCCCTGCGGATTGACACCAGACATCACGTGCTTAATGGCACCGTCTTTTCCAGCCGTGTCCATTCCTTGAAAAATAATAAGCATCGCACGTCTGTGCCCTGCATAGAGCAAGGTTTGAAACTCTGCTAGAAGTGTGCGGTCGTCGTCGAGAGTTTGTCTGTATTGTTTGTCGGATTTGTAATGCCGCTTGGTATTCGAAGGTATGTCCGCTAGTTTAAATTTTTTTTCAGCGTCAATTTTAAAGTAGTGCTCGTTTTTTGAATTCATCTCAATCCTCTTATTGCAAGTGAAGCAAACGCGACCAACACCAACATTGCGCCGGTTAACAAATAGGGGGCGTCTATGTGCCAAATAAACAGCGCACTGCCGACGAGAGGTCCGCCGCGTTTCGAACTGAGAGGCCGATTCCCATGAGTGCGAATCCTGCGATGATTTGAGTGCGTGCGCGAAAGTGCCGTGAAAGATGTTTTGCCATCACGTGGCAGCTACGGTCGCCAGCGTGTTCATCTTCACCCGCTTTAACAGGAGCGCATTTGCGACGACAATTAACGTCGATCCTGACATCGAAAGCGCAGCAAGTTCAGGGCTCAGCAGCCAGCCCGTTGAACGATAAAGGACCCCAGCAGCCAAGGGAAATGCTAACACGTTGTAACCCGCTGCCCACCAAAGATTTTGTCTCATCTTTCTGCGCGTGGCGCGACTGAGTCCCATTTCGTGCGCGCTCTCTACTTTGTCCTTTTCTTGCGCCGGCAATTGCGGTTTGTGATTTGTATGATCAAAGCCGCGTGCAATTGCCATCTCTTTTATGGAGTCTCCAGATTTTTTTAATGTGCTTAAGTGTTATTTTTTCGCGGCAAGTAAGCCATCTGGATCTTTCTGGAATTTGTCTTTGCAGCTGGTCGAACAAAAACTAAACTCTTTCCCCTTGTGAGAAAAATGAACTGCAGTTTTCGTATTGACACTCATCCCACAAACGGGGTCAACTCCATTCGCGCCGACAACATTTTTAGGGTTGACAGATGACGAAGTGCTAGGGCCGCAGCAGGACGATTCTTGTTGGGAGCTCATGGGCTACCTCCTTGATTGTGACTGAAAATAAGAATCAAATGCTTAGACCGCGACTGTACTCGCAATACAAACGCAGGAGGGTTCCAAAACATCCTTTATAGGCATGAATTTCGTGTTCAAAAGAAGTATCTTTTAGACAATGATATGATTATTTTTCATGAAAACTTTTGTGCCTTTCTGCAGAGTTTAAGAAACTAATTTTTAAAAGGAGCACACTATGTATTACAACGGCGGAATGGGATTTTTCGGAATGCATGCTTTCTGGTGGATGTTTTGGGTTGCTTTTGTGATTTTAGGGTTTTCCTTTTTCGATCCTGTGCCGAAGGTGCAATCGAAAAATCGCAAGGATGGTCCACTGGAAATTCTGCAAAAGCGGTTTGCAAGAGGAGAAATTTCAGCAACTGACTATGAAGAGAGAAAGCTGCGTCTTCGCAATGATCAAATTGTTTCGCCAGTGAGTGGTCACGTTTGACACGTGCACGCAAATTCATAGTTAGCACCGTTCACTTTGGTTTTTGAGGATTCGAAATTGTTCGACACATTCAACCCTGACCCTAGCTTCAGAATAGTGGCGAGCCCTTTACTTTTGCGGTCTTATGGTCGTGCCGGGATTGACGTGCCCAAAGCATGAATCCGTAGATGACGTGGCAGACGCAACTGTGAATTGTTTGCTAAGAAACGTACCCGCAGCAGTGCCCGCTGTTGCATTTTTGTCGGGAGGTCAATCGAGCGAACTCGCGACGGCATATCTGCGTGCGATGAATTCTCGATTTAAAAGTAAGCCAACCGTTTGGGGTCTGTGACAATTTAATTTTACTATGATTTGAATTTAGAAATTCTAGAGATTTGATTTTGCGTCATGAAATTGAAATTCA
>JAYTOT010000095.1:0-14125 GCA_043747645.1 Pseudomonadota bacterium
CCAGTGTATAAACTTGCAAAGGCCACACGCAACATTTTTCCTTTTATTTTAAATATTTTTATTGCAGGTTTATTTTTATCCGAGCCATTGGCGGTCACACCGTGCCAAAGCAACGGTAATTTTCGGGCTATTTTTTGCATTTCAGCTGCGGTTTTTTTTTCACCTGCACTGCCGTCTTTTGAATTATCAAAGCAATCTCTGGAATGATTGTTAGAAAGTCCAAACAAATTAAATCCAAATTTAAAACCCTGTAAAATATTGGCCGGGTGCGAAATAAAAGAAAATGATTCTGTTGTGTTCAGTTTTTTTTGAGTGTCACAAGATTTTGCAACCACAGATTCCCAATTTAAATAATTAAAATCACCATCTAAAAAATGACTCTCTTTAATAAAATTATCAAGGGCTTTGCCAAATTCTGCAGGCTTCACAATGGAATCGTTTGACCTTGCCCATCCCGAATCACCAACTCCTCTAAAATCAAAATAATTATTATTTGAAGGTAGTAAAATAGAGTCTAATTCAGAATCTAAATCAGATTCATTGAGCCACCCACCAGGCAATACCTCTTGTTTTTTTTTGATTTTCCAAAATGCGCTACACCCACCTAAGCTGAGCAACGCTGAAAGTGTTAAAATCAAAAAAATCACAAATCTAACCTCAATGCTCTCTCGATGGCTTCCATTGCTTCTGTTTTTCCATTGCCATTCAGCATATCAACCTTAGCATCGCAGCGCTCTCGGTTGTTCCAGGTGCGTTGACGGCGCACATATTGCCAGGTTGCAGTGGCAATGAGATCAATAAGTTTATCGCTAGATTTGATTTTCGAATTTGGTTGCAAAAATTGCATAATTTGTTGGTAACCAATGGCTCGCATCGATGGCCAACCCGCAACTTCACTGCCAAATTTAATTAACAATTGCTCCACTTCAGAAATCCAGCCAGAATCCATCATTTTTTGAACGCGACTTAATATCTGTTCCCTCAATAAAACATCGCCATTAACGTCGACTTGAACAACAAAACAAGGCCATTGCAAAGATTGATCTGAAAGGGATTGTTCTTTGGTATTCCTACTTCTTTGCAAACTTTGCGCATGTCCTGTTTCAAAAAAAATTTCTAGCGCTCTTTCTATGCGAACTCCGTCATTAGGGTGAAGCTCTTGGGCTCTCTGTGCATCGACTTTTTGCAACCACAAATGAAGTTGCGGCCATCCCCATTTTAAAGCACAAGTGCGGTAAAAATTTCTCAACTCATCGTTTCGTTGAGGGAGATCGTCTAAACCATGCAAAAATGAACGTTGATAAAGCCCACTGCCGCCTACACAAATCGGGGTTTTATTTTGCTCCCACAAAGATTCACACCAACCTCGCGCCATTTTAAAGTAACTTTGCGCGTCAATATTTTCATTGGCTTCACAAATATCCAAACCATTGTATTTAAATTCTGCAATTTCGTAATCACTTGGTTTAGCTGTGCCAAGTGTTACTCCTTTGTAAAATTGGAAGGCATCTAAATTCACAATTGCAGTATCAATACATTTTGTCTGCAAATGTGCATACAGTTCATGGGCAAAGGCAGATTTTCCCGTTGCCGTAGCTCCCATTACCACAATATTTAATTTACGATAGTCGATCATGTTCTTGCAAACCATTGCGACACATCTGATTTAGTAAATCGTCGGTAAACTGGTCTGCCGTGCGGGCAGTGTTCAAAAAAATTAACATCCCCTGCACGGGCAAGCAATCGTCGCACAAGTTCTGCAGACAAAGGGTCCCCTGCCCTTACGGCACTGTGACAAGCAACGGTGGCATGAAACATATGAAACACATCTCTACCCTTCAGGCTTTGGGGGTGCATTCCAGCTAAAATCCATTCTTCGCGCGCATTCTTTGCTTTTACTAACAAAGGATGCGCATTCAATGGCACAGCATCTCCGAGAGCAAGGCATCGGGCCAACACTTCGTCAAATGCAGATGCGGCTTTGTCAACCGGTAAAAAAGCGGGAAAAGCATGCAAAGCAAGGGTATCTTCGTTCATTTTTTCAAATCTAAATCCGAGCTGCAATATGGATTCAGTTTGGTCAGTCACAAGTCCAGCCACACCCCGTGGTAATTTTACAAGCACAGGTGCTAGTAATTCTTGCTGAGCAACACCCGATTTTTCAAATGCCAAGGTAAATTCTTCGTACAATATTCTTTCATGAAAAGCATGCTGATCAATCACAAACATGTCTCCTTGAACTTCTAAAACAAGGTAACAATTGTCAAATTGACCCAAATAATTCGAATCAGAAAAAGGTCCTCGCGCCTCTGATTTGAATAACACATTGGGAATTGGAATGAATGGTTTTGATTGCGCTATTACGCTCGGCTCATCTGCATTTTCAAAAATACTTTTTTTACTTTGAATCGATTGAACCGATCGGTTCGGTGCGGCAAAAATTTTGTTCGGAGTCGTTTTAGCTAAAGTAACAGAACTTGCAGGCAAGCTTGAGGGTCGATGTTGATACTTTTCAATCACTGCCATTTTATCTTGTATTTTTGCCGCTTCAACTGCGTTTTTTAAATTTAAATTTTCAGGTCGCTTGTGGCGTGTCTCCGTCGCCATGGCTTCTTTCACAGCGTCTTGCAATCCAATTGCAATCAATTCTTGAATGACTGATGCATCGTGAAAGCGCACTTCTGTTTTAGCCGGGTGCGCATTGACGTCAACCCATTTCGGATCAACCGTGACAAATAGAACGCAAGAAGGCAGCATTCCCTTGAGTATCAATCCTGAATAAGCTTGCAATACGCCTGCACGAATGACTTTATCCCGCACATTTCGACCGTTCACAAAAGTAACAAAATGCCTAGGCACACTGCGTGCAGCCTCAGGGCGCCCCGCAAAGCCTCGCACGGCAAACGAACCGCGATCAAAATTCACAGCAAAAAATTCCGAAGCGTCGGTGCCTAAAACATCGTGAAGTCTGTTTTCCCAATTTGCAGCGGCGGAATAACGAAACACTTCACGTCCATTGTGGCTTAAAACGAATCCAACATTCGCATATGCCAAGGCCATAGCTGTTAAAAAATCTATGGTGTGTGAGAGCTCAGTAGCCGTTGCTTTTAAAAATTTAAGTCGTGCGGGTACGACAGAAAATAAATCAGTCACAACTATTTCTGTGCCCACTGCCATGGCAACTTCCCGTTCTTCAGGGTGTTCACCAAAAGTCAAAATGCGCTCAAATCCTACACTTGCGCTCAATTCCCGAGATCGCATTACGCAGCGACTCACAGATGCAATGGAAGGCAATGCCTCGCCTCTAAAACCAAAGGACGCAATAGCCTCCAAGTCTTCTACGACTTTTAATTTACTTGTGGCATGGCGCTCAAAGGCCAAACGAACGTCGTCTGGTGCCAATCCAGAACCGTTGTCTTTCACGCGAATTGAACTTTTTCCGCCATCTAAAAGCTCTACTTCAACGAGCGTCGATCCGGCATCAATTGCATTCTCAACCAATTCTTTGACGATAGAAACTGGTCTATCAACAACTTCACCAGCTTTAATTCTATCAATCACAATACTGGAGAGTTTCTGAATGAGTCCCATAATTGTTGCCTCCCAGGTGGCTTGTCACTCCCGCTGTACCACGGTATAAGCAACAATCTAAAATTCAACATTCCTCACTTTGGAGAATCCATGTCACACAACGAAAACTACGACGCAAGGCCTTGGATCAAAAATTATCCCGCCGGATATTCTCCCGATTTGCCAGCAATGCCTTATACAAATATTCCCGATATGATCACCCGTGTGAGTCAAAAATATCCAAATCGCAAGGCATTTACAGTGTGCCTACCCAACGGCATGGCCGCATCTTTAACATTTGCAGAAATTGACACACTTTCCGATGCGTTTGCTCTATATTTAACACACGAATTAAATCTTGCCAAAGGCGATCGAGTTGCCGTTCAAATGCCCAATTGCCTTGCTTATCCCATTGCAATGTTCGGAGTTCTAAAAGCGGGCCTCGTTTTAGTCAACGTAAATCCGCTCTACACACCTTCAGAAATGGAACATCAATTCAACGACAGCGGCGCAAAGGCCCTCATTATTATCGATCTCTTTGGTGATAAATTAGGTCCCGTTGTTCCACGGACACATATCAGAAAAGTCATTCTTGTCAGTTTAGCAGATTTTTTTCCCCTTCCACTCAATGCAATTATAAAACTTAAACTTAAGTTAACAAAACAAATTCCACTTTGCACAATTCAGTCTGTTCCTTTTTCAAAAGCTATTTCAATCGGAAAATCTCGCTTAAATAGCGGTGCAAAACCTGGCGTTAGTCCTGGTTCTGGCACTCAAAATACAACGTGTCTTAACGATACTGCCGTATTGCAATACACCGGTGGAACAACAGGAGTCTCTAAAGGCGCCGATTTAACACACGCCAATATTCTCTCTAATATGCTTCAAATTAACGAAGTTTTGAAGCCAAAACTCGATAAAAATCCAGAAGTAATCCTGACCGCTCTACCTCTATATCATATTTTTGCATTTACAGTAAATTGCTTAACAATTTATTCAATCGGTGGGCACAACGTTTTAGTGCCTAGCCCCCGCCCCATGTCAAACCTTAAAAAAGCATTTGAAAAGTTTGAATTTACGCTTATTACTGGCGTCAATACTCTCTTCAATGCTCTGCTTCAAGAACCTTGGTTTATTCAAAATCCGCCTACAAAACTCAAGGCGGCCGTTGCAGGCGGAACAGCTTTGCAATCTGCAGTGGCAGAACGCTGGATGAAAGCTATAAATGTTCCTATTTATGAAGGTTTTGGCCTCACAGAATCGAGCCCCGTTTTATCTATCCAACCTATCGGCGGAAAAATCAAGCCAGATTCCGTTGGTATTCCAACAGCAAGCACCTATTTAAGATGCGTCGACGACAACGGTGTTTCAGTTGCAGTTGGCGAACGCGGCGAGCTCATTGCAAAAGGCCCCCAAGTCATGCGTGGATACTGGAATCGCCCCGAAGACACGGCAAAAACAATTAAAGATGGGTGGTTGTATACTGGCGACATTGCTACAATGGATGAAAATGGTTATTTTAGCATTGTAGATCGCAAGAAAGATATGATTTTAGTGAGCGGATTTAACGTTTACCCCAACGAAGTCGAAGACGCAATTATGAAACACGCCAAAGTTTCCGAAGTGTGTGTTGTTGGCGTCCCCGATTCTTCTTCTGGCGAATCGGTACGTGCCTTTGTCATAGCAAAAGACGCATCACTCACTTCCGAAGAATTACGTGAACACTGCAAAAAAACACTCACAAACTACAAAGTGCCTAAGTCTGTTGAATTCAGAAAAGAACTTCCAAAATCTCCAGTTGGAAAAATATTGCGTAAAGATCTCCGCGCAGAAGTTCTCGCGCAAAAGTGAAGTCTTTTCAGCATCAAAATTTGTGGCTGTGTGAACATCCTGTTTTTCAATATTTGAATCAACAGCCTCAATTCAATCAAAGCATCAACAGCGAAATTTTATTTATCGTCGAACGCCCCTGCGACGTTCCAGCTTTGCAGGAATATGTCAATTCAGCATTTCCCGCTCAAAAATTTTCAATTGTTACTACGGAATCACTGGCGCTTGAATTGCTTTCTCCCCCGGACATTCACCAATGCGATGTTCAACAAAAAATTGAACAAAAGAACATTACGCTTGAAGAACAATATTTTCTCCTACGTTTGATTCTCATTGAGATGGGTTATTCCGGAACAGATGCCGAATTTGTAGTGCAAGACTTATGGCCGTTTTTTAATTTAATTTGGCCCAAAGATATTTCTTTTTTAGAACTCCTTATCGATAAAAATTCCACCCGGCCTCAACGAATTTCACATCTTACCCCCGAAGTCGCATTGCGCACCATTTTGGCATTGTTTCAAATGACAGGCTTAATAGTTTCATCATTTGTCAGAATTCAAAATTTGCACGATTTGCAATTGTGCGAAAGGCTCATCAACTATTGGCGGCGCCAAGACCACCTATTGCTCAAAGCCCCTGAAATAGTTTGGTGGCATGCGCCTAAAATCAACCATAATAATAATTCTTATCAAATCAAAAGTACTTCCATTTTTCATTTTGAAACTCACGAATTTTCACAAATTTTTCCTGACTCCACACTTTGCCAAATTCTTTTTGAAACTGTTCAAACATTAAATCCTAACATCAAAAGTGCAAGAACTAATTTGCCAATTAATGATTCTATTTCCACAAAATTCGAAGTTAAAATTCACCAAACCGAAAAACAATTCTGGAATTTTGAGAAAAAAAATTTAAAAACATTTCATCTCGACTATTCCCATTGGACACGCCACAATTCTTTTGGTTCAGGCCTTATTCCTCTTAATTCTACACTGTTGACAAGATTTATAGAAAAACAATCTCCGCTAACAAATACAGAACAAGAAATTCAAACTTATTTGAAATCACTTGAAACAAAGTGGAAAAAAACAAATTTGTTAATCAAATCATTTCAACCGGTGCGAAAAGAAATACTCACTCAGTACGGAATTCAAATTCAATCTAAAAGCAAACAATTGCCCCATTGGGCCATGGACGCGCTTGCAAAATCGCACTTTATTGGCACCAGACCTCCATTGGCAAAACACAATTGCATCAGTCAGTTTCGGAGTGGTTTATTAAGAGAAGATTCGTTAAACATTGTCGGTCATTTTTATCCAAAGAAAACGATTCCACTCAGTGCTCCGCGAAAACTTTTACGAGACACTCTTTCAGCCGCGCGTCATCTCCCTCTAGAATTAGATTCAGAAATCAGTTCTAAAAATTTGCTACTGGCCATAATCCAAAGTGAGCAGCAATCAAACAGCGATAAATCATTTTTAACACTGCATTTTGCGAACACAGAAGACTTCCAAAGGTCTTGCGAAAAATACGACTTTCTTTCAGTCAAACCTCAACTACAACTACAAACCGAAAACTGCGATATCAATTTTAGTTCTCGCTCAAATTCCGATGCTAATTTTAGTTCCAATCAAAATTGCAACGTCGGCGCAACAACCATGTTTCCGAAAAACTGGTTTCCAAATGATCACCAATTGCTCATTGTTTCCGACTGGTGCGAACGACATAATTGGCCTGTCTCACCCAACGGCTTACCTAAAATAGGAGTCACTGCATTTGAATTGTATTTACAATGTCCGCTCAAATTTTATTGGAATCAAGTTTTAAAAGCAGAAAATGACCCCAGAAAACCAGACGAAGCCGATTCTCGCGATATAGGAATTCGCGTCCATAGCATTGCAGAAATATTGCTCACTCGGTTGAATGCGGCATACGGTTCTCAAAATCTTAAACTCGCATTGCCTGCACTGAAAGCATTTTTAATTGCATTTCAAAACGAAGAATTCTTTTTGTCTTCTAGTAAAGATTTATGGATTAAACATCTTACAGAAGTTGTTGGAAATTCCAATAAACCAGAATCAAATATTTTGTGCAGCTCAACATTTTTTATTGACTCTCAAAAACAATGGGAACAATGTATCGTTGAAATCTGCAGCCAAATATTTAACCAAGACTCTTCCTATTCTGGAACAATTGCGAGCGAAATAGTAAAACGAAGTTTTTTACGTCTTTTATCGTCCGAAATAGAGCGCTTGAATTCAGAAGAAATTTGCCACATTACTGCATTTACAGAGCAACCAGTTTCTTTTGAAATGGGAGGACTGTTACTTTCAGGACGCATCGATAGAGTCGATTCTGATCGTAACGGCAATTTTCATATTATCGATTACAAAACATCTCGCATTCCAAAACAAGACAAACAACTGGGCCTTTTTCCAACTTCAAAGTCCACACCGTTTTCGGTTCAAGGCGCTCTTTATACCTATGCTTGGTGCCTCAAAGATCAAGGAAAAGTAACAAAATTCAGCCTGTACCGTCTCAAAAATTTAAATCCAGAATTGTCACCTTATTTGTCCATTCATTTCGAAACTCCACTCGATAAAAATTCATCACTTTTTGAAGCAATTAAAAACACATACACACCAATAGCCCAGCAACTTGCCAACGGCGATTTTTCTCCAAAACCTTTAAGTCCAGATCTCTGCAAAAATTGTCGGCATGCACTGCAGTGTCCTCGGGCGTTTACTGAAATCTCTAAAATGACCAACGATATTCTCGATTCTGAAGGAGAAGATTCTCAACAATGAATTTCACCCCAGATCAACTTCGCGCTATTCAGTGGAGCAATCACAATTCTACGCGCAAACATTTGATCATAGAAGCTGGCGCTGGCGCAGGTAAAACCCAAGTTCTTTGCCAGCGATTAGCCTGGTTGCTATTGTTAGCTCCACCTCAAGAACGACTCCCCCCAGAACAAATTGCACTTGTTACGTTTTCACGAGCAGCGGACGCAGAACTCAAAGAAAGAGTCGGTCATTTGCTATCTAGTCTTGCAGGTTCTCAGGGCATATCTCTCGCCAAACGACTGCGTATTAGCACCATCGATTCGTTTTTCGCACAACTCGTCGAAAGTGTATATTCTGCTTGGTGGGAATCGGCTGAAAAACAATCCTCTGGAGCCCATTCTCCAATTTTACGACTTGTGGACGATTCAGAAGCGGCACAGGCACTCTGGCCAGCGCTTCTCAATTGTATTCAGGAACTCGCATCCCAAAGCAGACAATCAGGATGCATTTTTGATTTTATTTTATCGGGCGGATTGCGCAGAGGACCTGCATTTGGCAGCGAGAATGCTGGTGCCATGATGCCACTTATTAAAACTTGCCTTTCCGAAGTTTTTCTCTCTCCCGTTGCGCCTACAGTGGTGCTCGCATCGCAATTGATTCACCCTGCATCTCAAGAAATTTGCGATGCAATTGTTACATTAGCGCGCAGTGAATTTTACAATCGATGCATCCGTGGTGAAATGACTTACCTCGACCGCACTTTATTTTTGCAGGCGTTACTTTGTATCCCCCCCTTGTTACTTTCCAGCACTCCATTTTCTGGTTCAGACATGTTTGCACCTCAATTACAAATCAAAGAGCTTATTATCGATGAATACCAAGACACAAGCCTATTGCAACACGAAATATTATTTCAGCTTGCATCCAAATCACAAGGACGCCTCGTGGTTGTGGGAGATCCAAAACAAAGTATTTACCGATTTCGTGGCGCAAATGTTCAGGTGTTTAATAAATTAACAAAAGACCATTCATGGGAACATGTGCAGCTCATGACAAATTTTAGGTCTTCTCCTGCTCTGCTCAACGAAATCAATCACCTTGCCAAATTTTCTTTAAACGATGTATTCCAACCACCAGGACAAAGGTTTGTCGAATCACCATTTTTTGCAAATGCCGAACAAGCCAGAGTGTATTCCAACAATCTTTTGCCCGGCAGAGCAACTCTTGAGTCAGATCATTCCGCATTTCCCGCTGTTAAATTCATAACCGTTTCCCATCATTCAGAACGTTTTGAAGGTGGAAAAAAAAATGCACCGCAACTAACAACAGCTTTACTGCAAGACAGCTTGTACGAGAAATTAGCACTTGCACTTCTTCAATACCCTATCCATCCTAATCAAAAAGTTGTATTAACTGAAACTAATTCTACAGCCCAAAAAGTAGCACTTGCACTTACAAATGCGGGATGCAAAGCACACACTCTTGATGCGGCTCAAGACTCACCCGAAAAAAGAATCGAAATAGAAGCCCTAGAGGTTTCTCATACTATTGCACGACTTTGTGTTGGTTTAATATCACGTTCATCGTGGTTTAAAATTTTAAATTCTCCACTTTTTTTGTTTCCACAAAAATACATCGAAAATATTTTTTCGAACGACGAAACAGAAATTGAAAATATTTTGCCTTTAGAATTTAAAAATGTAATTCTACATTCCCGGTCTATAATTGAGCTATTCCCTTATATTTCCTGGCATTTATTAAAGAATTACATAATCACAGCAAGCAGTAAATTAAATAATATAGATACAGATGAATTTAGGCATGCCAATTACTTTGAAACCTATGCACAACTTTTGCAATCAAAATTAGATCTGCTCGGCAGCGAAACTCAATTGGCCCGCATCCGGCGCATGCTCGATGTTCCGGTTGAAACCTGGATTAAAAATGTTAAAAAATTAGAACCTCAAGAAAAATCTGATTCTATATTAGTCATGACAGTCCATGCTGCAAAAGGACTCGAATGGCCATTAGTCGTATTTGTTCCCCAAGGAACTCGCTCCAATATTCAAAGCGAATTTCTGGCACTTGCGTCAAATTCAAAAACTTATTTAAAGTGGCTCATGACAGACGTAGATTCACTTTCTGTGCTTCAGCGAGTTCAAAACAAAGAACTGACCGAAAATGACGGCGAAGAAATTACCGATGCAAAGAACAAGAAAACAAAACAACTTTGGTTTATTGATTTACAAGATAAGCTTGAACAAGAGTATGAACGAGCAAGAGTTTTTTACACAGCATTCACCAGAGCTCGAGAACACCTCATACTTTGTCAAGCGACAGTGCGCAGCAATACCAAAAAATCATTGCGCGATCGCATTTCAGAAATAAAGATATCTGATGGCCCCATTGCTGATCATTTCGATTCCTTTGCCGACCGCATTTTTGCACAATACCTCGACGAGTGTTTCGATTTAAGACGCGCCGACGCAAGGGGCGCAAAACCGCCTGAACCTTGGTTCGGGCAAGAAACTGATATTGACCCACGCGATCCTGCACGCAGTTCCCAGTTGCAAGATTTTGGCCCCTGTCACTTTTTACATCGTTGACACACCTGTACAAAGCGATGCTAAAATAAAGTGATCGCATAAAGTAACGGGGGCCGCGCAATGTTTTTGAGAAGGCGTCATTACAAGAATAATCGACTCAAAAATGTATTTTTAATTTTCTCTATTTCAAATTTTTTTATTCTTTCTAACGCAAATGCTCAAACCCAACCTACGTTATCGTTTCATAAAAACGCTTCTCAGTTTTGTTTTTCAAAATTAAGCGCCGCGGAACAAAATAAGTATTACGATCGCATTTTAAATTTAGGTGCAAGTTTTACGCATGGCTGTACGGCATGCGATAGCTCACCTGTGATGCGTGCATTTAATGCCATGAGCGACGACTCCCACGTTATTCGCCGTCATTATTTTTCACAATTTCACGCAAATGCGCCATGGAAAGATTTACAATCACATGCCTTTGAACGCATTATAGTTCTCGAAAATGACGCCAACACCCGATTCTCCATGATTCCCGATTGGCAAGTGGCTCGCGATGGCTACAAAGGTCTCTGGACTTACGACGTAGAATCTGACCGCGTTTTGTTGATGGACGACGCTAGTTTTTCAAACATCAAAAACTCACAGCCTCAATTTGAAAAAGAAGCAAAATTAGTCGGTGGTATTACCACTCAATACAATTTACGAGGCAAAGGCGAAGCCATTAACGGCGTTCTATACCAGACTTTTCCAGGACACTATGCAGCCAGTGGAGCAGTACCTTACACTGTATTCGACTTGTCTTCCGACGGCGCGCGCATGGGCGACGTATTTCGACTGCATGGGGACCCAGTGGCATACGGCGCACTCATGGCGTCTCGATGGACCGACGAAACTCTTCGTGAGCACGTGGTTCAAAGCACCATAAATCGTTTGCGAAGTTTAAATTCACACATCATATTTTCTATAGATATGTTATTTTGGGATTCCATTGCGCACACTTATTCTTTATTACGAGACAGTCACCCGAAAAGTTTTGTTGTTAAATTTGCGCTGGCATTAGCCACGCGTAGCCCAGGAGCCGATGGCATTTTTAACGAAGTCCAAAGACATAATATTACAGTTGACTTTGAACGCATGCTAAAAGGACTCTCCACGGGAGATTTTGCCCACGCTCCAGTTCCTATATTATTAGGCAGACTATTAGACGACCCTGCTAAAGTGTTTAATCAACTCAATTATCAACCCATAATTGGCGCGCTTTTAGGACAATTTATGTCCGCAGTCACTGGGCGTGATTTCACGACAGAATTTACCGAATGGTTACGCAAAATATCTTATGTTAAAGGCGAAAATGCAAAAATAACCCCCCTCGAAAGCAGCTGGTACAATCGCATTAAAAACGGATGGAGCAATTCACCAGCAAAGCGACAACCGCGACTAGAAGGTTTCACAGATTCAGACTCCGGAGTATCTTTTTCTGCTGATGAAGTCACACTTGCAAGAAAATCTTACGAAAAATACGAAATATTATTAGAAGAAGAGCTAGAAAAAAGAGGCCTAACAGCAAAAATTCTCGTGCAAAAATGGCAAGATGCAGAGACCTTTCAAAGTAACAAATCTCCGTACCGTGCCGACCCTGCTGGCGGTGGACAACCTGGCACACTTTTGCCCGCATCTATAACTGGAATTGCCAATGCACTTATTTTATCAGCACTTGGCGATTTACCGCTATTTATTCAATCACTCAGCAGTGCCATGAATCTTTCCAATGAACGATCTCGGGTATTTACAGAACGCACAGATAATAATGTTCATCTCTTGAATGTTGATGCTTTTTATAAAAACTTTGCAACATTTTTGAAACCTGAAACTATGCATCCCACCGTCTACGGGGCAAAATTAATGGCTGAATTGGTCGATAAATCAGTCTGCGAAAGCGAAGGGCCACAATAAATATGGAACTATTTTTAATAGATTTTAAAAAAACAACTCCGCAGGCGATTGGTCTCACATTGGCAATTATAGTGCCTTTTTTTTCAACTAAAAATACAGCTCAAGCCGATTCCAACAATTCACTTCCTCCTCAAATAGCAAAATTGATTCCAGCAATTGGCGCTTTGCAGGTATTTCCATTTGAGAATAAAAAACAAGATTTGTTTTGCACAGCTTTCCACATTGGGCAAGGAATTATGTTGAGCGCTGGCCACTGTTTTTTGGGTGCAAAACATTGCAATGGCGCTACTGTGCGTTTTTCTCCCGAAAAAAAAGGAACCCAAGGACGCGTTTCAAAATGTGAAGAAATCATTGAAATTGCCGCAGACGAAAGCCGCTATGCTGGCGCCATGGAAGACTATGTTTTATTTCGCGTCTCAAATCCTCCAGAGGTAACAGTCACATTAGATTTTTCAGGCTCACTCCCCCCTGCCACACCTCTATCTCTCGTCGCATTTGCAAGACAAATGAGCGGTGATAAATTTGATTTAAAATGGTCCAACATTTGTCAAATCACTACGCTATGGGCCACCGATTCATTAAGAAGGCCAAAACCAGCTTCATCATTTGAGCACAACTGCAACATACCTGGAGCGGCAAATGGAGCACCATTATTATCGTATCAAACAGGAAAAGTCATTGGCATTCAGCAAGCTTCCTATTCCAATTCTGAATCCAATTTTACATTTGAACAATCACCCGCACGCAACGGAAATTTTGGCAAAAAACTCGCTGATACAGATTTAGGTCGAAAGTCTCTTCAATTGCTCAATAAAAATATTCCCATTTTAAATGAGCACTTTTCTGAATTAGAAGTTCAAAATTTAAGTATTGCTTCCCTTCCCAAAAATATTCACGTTGGAAATTTTTCACCGTCCGTCTTTCCTTCAGGCTTGCCAGGGTCGCTTAATTTTACGGTTGCTGAACTCGATTCACCTACCGGATTTCTTAAGTTTAAAATAAATCAAAGCCCCTGGAGCAAAGTGAAAGTAATTGACGCAGACGGGAATCAATTTACTTACTCAGGCCTTCTCACTTTAAAAGAAAGTGATTTAAAAACTTTTAAATCACCTCTCAAAATCATGGGATTCACAGACGCCCAATCGAGCTCCATTGGCATTGATATTGAAAATATTCAAATTCAATAAAGAGTATATATTTTTGAATTTTTTGAAAATGTTGTCTGAATTATTACATACAGTGATTCAATTAACGGAGATTTTTAATGAACATGACACTTAAAAGCCAAATTTTGCTCTCGCTCCTGCTGTTGACAAGTTGCAAACAGCGTGCGTTCAATGACTCAAAGGCAAACCAAACAAACACATTATCAAATCAACAATTTTCAGTACAATCTCAAAAATTGTGGGATAAATACGTTAAAAAGACGAAACAATTAAA
>JAYTOT010000096.1:0-1939 GCA_043747645.1 Pseudomonadota bacterium
AGTCTAAAATAGACATCGAAATGCAAGTTGAAAATGAATATAATTTTCGTAAACGCATTTTGTTTTATTGGAGTCGATTGCATCAATCTCAATTGGTTCCTGGAGACAATTACACACACCTTCGGCCTTCTGTGGCAATTGCTGTTTTGGGTTATAAAGAAACAAATGAGTTGAATTACCATAGTATTTACGAGCTCCGAGAAAGGCATTCTAGCAATATTTTTTCAGAAGACATTTGCATTCACCTTATTGAGCTTCCAAAATTGAATATTTACTTAAATAAACATCCCGAGCAAGCACAACAATTTGTGGCCTTATGGAGTAAATTTTTTGAAATAAAAACCCCTCAAGATTTGGAGAAATTAGCTATGGAACAACCAATTTTTCGTCGAGCCGAGCAGGCACTTTATTTGATTTCTGGCGACCCAGAAGCCCGTCAGCTCGCTGAAGATCGCGAAAAAGCGCGTATGAATTTTGTATCTGCCATTGAAGGAGCGAAACTTGTATCGCGCGAAGAGGGCATGCAAGTGGGCCTAGAACAAGGTGAAAAAAATGCTCAGCTTCGGTTGATATTGGCTATGATTGCAAAAGGAATGCCAAGCGAATCCATATCAGAAATCACCCAAATGCCGGTGTCAGAAATTGATGGTCTCCGCAAGCCATAGATATCGTCGCCTTCGAAATCAATCATGCAAGCCGTGTTTTCTAAAATTTATGTGCCTGAGGCAATATACGGCCTCAATTTATGCACGGTAGTGCTTCGTACCTCAATACCCCATCCTAGATTTTTTGCGAAAGCTCCTTTAAAATGCGACAAAATTTAAACTGCCGCCCCTGTTGAGCGGCTCAAGCATGAATCCAAAAGTAGCACTCATCACTGGCTGAACAAATACAATAAAAGGGGGCAAAATGGCGCGTATCTGGCGGAATTATTGTTAGCAAAAGGGTATGTAGTTCATGGTATAAAACGCCGCTCTAGTATGTTTAATACCCAGCGGCTAGACCATATTGTGAGCGCATTTTAATTCTTGGTTTGAATGATGAATAATAACAGTGCCTATATTCATTTTAGTGCGGATTTACGATTGCATTAACAATTTCGGGCACAACGAATATAAATGAGTTGTCGAGAAATATGTAACTGTCCATTTTTTCGGGGCAATGCCACGGAAAGAAACTTCTCTTTTTTAAGCACGCTTCAAGTTTTGGTTGTCATCAATACATTCGAGATTCAGCTCTGCTGAAGCACGCATATCCAAAAATGAGTCTTTCCAGGTGCGTCCTTCCCCCACAACGGCAGGGTAATGCTTGAGTGAAACACAGAAGACCCCCCGGTCTGACGTTGCTAGCAAAGAGAACTGAGTCGATATTTCATCAAAGTCCTGCGTTTCATCAATCAGTGTTATCAAGTTGGATAAGGTATTTTTAGCTGATCGCATATTGCCCTCGCTGTGTAGTCATTGATTTCATTGTGACTCTCAGGCACTGCCGCTCTTGAGCCGGTTGGTCCTTGCCACTTGGCATGTCTACCTGTTGTACTAATCTGAAAACATCCATATTGCTTAAGGTGTCGAATGAAATCCCGCGTTTTCAACACTTACCTCATTCGTCGGACACTCTAAAACTCAAGCTTATCATATCTTATCGTCATTTTAAAGCAAAACTTTATACACTAAGCAAAAAATTTCAAGAATAGCTATGTCGCAATTGCAGCCCTGTAGCAGAAAAGATGTTCTTGCAACGCTAGACAAAAGTAAAAATGCACACATCGAAATAAATCTTCAAAAATTCTCAAACTCACACAATTAAACACAATCTTTCATATATTCACCGATAATTTCGCCTCTCAATTTATTCCCAATACCACTCTCCCGCATCCCCGCCGGTCTTCGCGAGCGGCCTCCCCCATCGTCTTCTACCGACTCACCACTCACCTCAC
>JAYTOT010000097.1:0-2201 GCA_043747645.1 Pseudomonadota bacterium
CTCAAAGGCAAACCAAACAAACACATTATCAAATCAACAATTTTCAGTACAATCTCAAAAATTGTGGGATAAATACGTTAAAAAGACGAAACAATTAAACATTCAAAAAAATTGCGAACCAACACATTTTGCTCCCCAACCTCAAGTCAAATACCGTGGTTTAGTAATAATGTACCATGGATACACGGCATGTCCGCAACAATATTTTGAATGGGCACGCCTTTTAACTCAAGAAGGATTCCATGTTTTAATGCCGCTTAGCCCGGGACATGGAATGGTACCAAAGGCCAACGTCGATGATGTTACTTTACTTCCCAATATCACTGAAATGAACAATGGCTTTTCAAAATATTCAGAATTGGTCTCAACCATGAACGAAATTGCAAAAAAAGCTGAAGGAGAAAAAATTGTAGTGGGCCTTTCGGTGGGCGGTGCCATGGCAACCCATGCTACAATTTTAGAACCTAATTTATTCGACAGAGCAATTATGTTTGCGCCGTTTTACTCCATTGACGACGGTTTTATGAGAGAAGTTCTGCACATCTTAAATGCATTCAAAGAATTACCAATCACCGATCCTATTTTCAAAAAACTTCAATCTTGGGGGCAAGGTTGTCTTGATGAACGTCGAGATGGTCGCGCAGGAATTTGCGATTTTCTCATTGGAAACCTTGCGGCCGCAGAGCAATACGGGCAAGACGTCGTTTCAAAATTAAAACCGTCTGTTCATACCCAATATCAATTTATCGGGTCTGAAAGCGATAAAGTGGCTAGCGTTGGGCACATAAAATCTACTGCCGATACTCTTGCAAAATTAAAGCCTGAGTCTGTTACTTTATGTCTTTTTAAAGCCGGAGCCAACCATTCTCTTATTTCTCGATTCGACAGCCCAATTGAGAACAAATTTTGGCTCGAATCAATCTTAAAACATGGCACAAAATATGTGTCCCTAGGAACAGAATTCCCCAATGATGGAACGGACAGTCTTGTACCGTCGATTAAACACTGCAAAACAGAATAAAAATTTAATGATTTTTTTGTAAAACCCGTCCAAAAGTTTTTTTTTGTAAATTCCGTCCAAAACCGAATATAACTTCAATGATTTTTGTAGAGTCCATCAGGATCTGGGGACTCAATAAATGGCCCTTCATTAAAAAACTCACCCATTAAACTCAATGCATTGCCTCTCGTGAGCCAATATTGTGCAACGCCATCAGAAACTGCTTGCGCGGCTTTAATGAGCCATTGTTCCGCCCCAGAACTAGACAAACTCGAATCGGATATAAAAAAAGCTTCTGTGAGACAGCAACATTCTACCGATTCAGGCACGCCGCCTAAGACCCCAAGGCGCTGCACCTTTGCCTTTCGGTCTTTTGTTTTGTCACCATTCCACAAATGTTGAATCATCTTTTCCTGGATACTATTTGCCAGTCGCCGATCTTTGGCCGTCCCTTCTGGCGAATAAAGAACTTCGGTACCTTGGGCAGGAGAATCTACTGAATTGTGGTGCACCGACACAAATATATGATGTCCAGCTCCCCTGGCACCTCGAGCTCGCAAATTTAATTTCGGACTTTTCCCGTCTTTGGTATAATCAAACACACTTACTTGCGCACCTCTTGACTGCAAATGTGAAGCTATGAGAGCTGCTTCTTTTGAGTTAAGCGAATATTCTTCCAGACCATGTGAAACAGCCCCAGAATCAAATCCATCGCCATCAAGGCCATGCCCAACGTCTAGAGCGACTTTCAATCCTTTTAAATCTTGAGTTGCCGCAGGAGCAGAATTTCCAGATTCCTGAGGCTTTGCAGGCGTTCCCTCAGCTGCTGGTACGCCACCTTCGCCAACCAAATTTCCATCTGGTGCGACACATTCGCCATCTCTGGCGATATTGAGCGTTTTCACTTTACAATCGTCTTTTCGCGCACTGATTCCAGCAATCCTTTGTCCGCAGCTTGTTAAGAAGAACAAAACAGCTGTAATCATGTCACGCCGAATCATATGTGCCTCGCAAAAATGCCTCGAAAGTTTTAAATCAAAACCGCCTCTTTATTTTTCGGAATTATTTTTGCAAAACATTGGAAGAATTTTTACCTACCGCAAAGCCGTCATAGCAAAACAAAAAACCCCCGCCACCGCAAGGATGACGAGGGTTCTCGTAATATAGAGGCTGCGCCGTGCTACTCTCCCACAGGTTGTCC
>JAYTOT010000098.1:0-3886 GCA_043747645.1 Pseudomonadota bacterium
AAAGATGACCTTTTTGAATCGGATAAAATTTATGCAAATTCGAAAACAAATCAAGTTCTCCCATTTCCAAAAAACTATCGCAATCTCACTTATGGCTGCAGTACTCAATTCATGTGGAAATGCTTGGATGTCTTCGCAAAAAAGAAAAAACTCTCCCTCGGCACTGATGCTATCGGGCCAATGGGCCTACGACAAAGGCGATTTTGAGAACGCTGTGAACTTTTTTCAGCAAGTTGTAGACTCGGACACTGCAAATGCAAATGCGCGCATCAGGCTTGCCTATGCCATTAATGCTCATTCAGGATTAAATCCACTCGACCTTATTGCCAAACTGGCAAACTTAAACAAGGCCCCTGCTGCCTCTGCAACTCCAAAAGCTGCTCTAGAAGATGCAAATTTATTTTTTCAAGAGCCGGATATATTTCTAGATGACCCCAAACCCGCATCAGGTGCATCGAGTGTTACTGCATTTGCCGAGGTCATTGGCCTTTCCAAAGTAGAAAAAGATGCGTTGTATTTAAAAAAATTGAAAACAATCGACCAACTGCGTGCAGCTTCACCAAGGTACGCATTATTGCACCGCAGCTGGAAAGCAATTTGCCAATTAATTCCAAAATCTGCTCTCGATAGTGTTGTTGGAAAAGACAAAATTTTACAAAAAAACTTAGAAATCGAAAACTGTAAAGGTGGACTCCCTGCAACTTCAAAAGAACGCACTTCGGCTCTTTTTGCTGCAGCTATTGGCTCTATGGCTCAAGCTGCAGGCCTGTATCAGATCGCACTGGACTACGATGGCGACGGTCAGATAGATTTAGTAACACAAGCGCAATCAATTACAACAGATTTAACAGCCTTAAATGCAAAAGCAAAAGAACTCGGATCAAAAGGCACTCAAACAATCGATGACATCACCGCTCTGGGCGAAACAATGTCGCAACTAAATACCAAAATGGCCGAACTCACTTCACTTAGTGCTACGTTAAAGGGTGAACTCATAAATCTTACTTTGGCCCATTTCGGATTTGTTGCTTTGCTCACAGCCGGAATGGGCATGCCCGAAAGCATGACAAAATCAATCACCGGAACTCTTTCAAAATTTAATGAAGCCAAAGATAAACTCAACGGATTTTTATCTGCCGGATCGCCGGCTGCCGGAGGTGCAGGTGGAACGGATAAGGGAACACAGTCACAGCAAATCGCTCAAAATGCTGCAAAAGCTTCAGAGGCTGTCGACACATTAATATTGAAACAAACCGCGTCTATTAATGCGAATACCGATTTAACACCTGAACAAAAAACTGAAAAACTTGCTGTACTCGAAAAAAACAAACAACAAAGTTGCTCAAATTTTGAAAATTTAAAGGTGGCTTACAATTTGCCAGCAAACACTGCGCCTCCCACTCAGTGTACAGCAACGGCGTTGTATTTAAATGATGTTGTTACTGCTGATCAATTTAATTAGCGTAAACGAATTTATAAATGATTCAATGCAAAATCTGCTCAAAATGGGACTGCCCTCTGTGCCAATGAAACTTGAGACAACTCCCGTCTCAAGTTTCATTGGGGAGAATCCATTCGTCAAGTAAACGAGCCCATAATTCTATTCGCTGCGCACTAACTGCTACAATCTACTTTTTCGGGTCACACCAGCGAGTCAATAGCAACACGCTGTGCCATAAGCACATCTGGGTGCGGTTATTGTCTTTCCCGAGCAGCTAATACTAGTACTATTCATGCAGCCGCACGCTTGACCAAAATATCTAAAAATTGCTACTGTTTCATCATTTATCTTCAGGGAAGCAAGCCCCTCTTCTTGTGCGCGAGTCAGTGGTTTTTCGACAGAATCATCTTTTGGAGCAGTTTCTGGGACTTTTGAAGCAGTTTCAGGTGCTTTTAAAGAGCCACCGGCCTGTTGTGCTCCGCTTCCTGAAGAGCCATTTGCACATGCGACACAAGCCACCGAAATAAACGCTGATAAGACAGCACTTAAAAGGTATTTCATTTTCCACCTCTTATTTGAAAATAGTACATCCACTAATTTGGGGGCATAGGCTATTTCGGTATTTGCAAACAAAATCTTGAGCCAAAATTGCTAAAAAATTTCAGCTGAAATGAGATCCACAACAAGAAATCTTTCACAAAAAAATTAATTGTCTGCTCGATTGAGTTAAACACCGCCAGAATTATTGCAAAAAGATAACAAAAAAGCACGGGTATAATGAGCGTGATTATACTTTAAAAAGCGTTGGCCTCATTACAGTAAAAGTTCGGATTGACAGGAAAAGACACTTTTCAAATGCCATTATTCCAAAACACGAACGTGCAGACGTAGAAAAAGAACCTTCTCTTGTTGTTTTGGCACTTGATGAAAACAATAATAAAATCATATCTCTGTTGGAGTGAATTGGGTGTTAAAACTCTCGTAGCATTCACCGCAGTGATATCAAAAATTAAATACTAAATATTCTGTTTTTGCTCGACTCTTTTCTTTTGCTCTAAAAAGTAAAACCTGCTAAAAACACTAAACTTTCCGTTTCCAACTCAAAACTTATGCTTCTCAGAATCTATGTTTTTTAAGTTATTTTTATGTTTGAATGACTTTACTCTTGTAAGATTGTCCTTAACCCGCTAAACCAACCAAATACAGGACTGAAGCATAAACTATAAGCATCTCAAATGCTCAGCCTTTTTAATTGAATTAGGTTTAAACCTTAAGGAGAATTTATGTTGCGTAATATTTCTATTTCTATTGCATCATTGGCACTTGCTGGAACTGCATTTGCATCTGTACAATGCGAAAGTACAAACTATGGCGTGAATGAAACCAGCGATTTCCGTTATTTTATTGTCAATAGAACTGTTTCTGTTCGTAAAAATGGCAGCCTCGTTGGCAATGTCCAATTGAACGGCGCCGCCGGAGATTCATTTTTCAATCGTCGTAAAATTTATGTTTACGGCTCAGGCAAAGTTGCTGCAGGAAAAATGTATTTGTTTTCTTATTACATAGACGACACCACAGTTGAAGCTGGTGTTTACTTAAAACATGATGGCGTCGATACTTTTCAAACAAACTGTTCATTTTGATTTTTAAAAAATTTAAAATGTTCGTAAACCTAAATGATTGGATAATTTATGTTGAATAAAATTGCTCTCTCTGCTTCTTTACTTTCCGTATCTGGCGCTGCATTCGGTGCCGACGTTCTTTGCAACAGCGTAAATAATGGCTTGAGCGGCATTGCACCTTACAGCTACAATATTTCTGCAAACAGCATCGCTGTATTTAAAGATTCTCGCCTTCAGAGCACAGTAGAATTGAAACCCGTTGGGCAAGATTTTTTTCTTGGCGGCCGCAAAATTTATATGTACGCGCGCGGAGAAATAATCAATTCTAAAATTTATTTGTACTCCAATTATATCGACAATAAAACAGTTAGCGCTGGAGTTATGTTAAAGCATGACCGCGTAGACACATTTGAAACTAACTGCGAATTTTAATATTTAAGTTAGATTTATTCTATTAAAAACTCCGTAATTGCAGCAATGTGATTACGAAGTTTTTAATTATACCCCCTCACACTACGCATTTGACTCTGAAGATTTTCTCAATCTCATATTCATAAAGTCAGACAAAGTATGTCTCCTGTCTCATCCTTAGACACCCCACCAAGACACAACTATTCAATATTAAAAACATTTTCCTAGGCATAAACCTTGCTTGTGTTAATCTGTGTACGAATTAATTTTCAGCCGTTGTGATGATTCACAAGAACAGGAACTTAAATGTCCGGATTTTCAAGTGCAAGCATTCCTAGCATTATCAATCAATCCATTTTTAAATTGTGGAACAAATTCCCACAGTCAAAAGCTGTAGAAACATTGATTTCTC
>JAYTOT010000099.1:0-4640 GCA_043747645.1 Pseudomonadota bacterium
TATTTTTTGGAGTCATTACCGCGCTGGACGCTACGATTTGGCCAGTGCTGAATTTGTTAAAGTCTCTCAGTCTCTGAGTTTTCAGGATACGGTTTTGTCAGATGCGGTTATAGATGAATTAATTCGACTGGCGGCAATTTCTTTTTATGAGTTGAAAAACGAAACGACTTTGAAAAGCTGTTTGGGCAATAATTTAAGTGGAGATTGGTGTCATCGCACCGTAATTGGTTTGCTTAAAATGCACAGAAACGCAGGAGATGTGGCGCGGGCAATTCGCATCGGCTCTGCAACGCGTCCTTTTTTTGATCAATCGCGACATCGTATTTCGTTCGAACGAGAAGCCATTGAGAGTCTAGGACAGAGAGATAAATCTTATGCCTACTGGCAATACGTGGGGCAACGAGTTTTGGATTTTCAAAAAAATGGAAGGTGGTCTGGATTATTTGTAAGCGACACAAAGTTATTTTTTCAGAGAGAAGAGTTTGTGCGGGAATTTGCCGAAAAATCTGGCGATAATTTTTATTTATGGGCCGATAAATCGGGAAAGAAATCGGACTTCGATTTTTCTCACAAAATTTTTGATGCGCTTTTGCAGGAAAATATAAGTCCTGAGTCCTACGGTTTATTGTTGCAAAAGTCGGGAGACAGTGCGCTGCTCTCTGATAATTTAAGTGTGGCACTCGATCGGGTTGAGAAAAGCTTTAAGTATGTGCTGACCTCGGATCAAGAAAGAACAGGACTCTTTTTGCAAGTCGAAATTTTAAGGAGATTTATATTCGAAGAAATGAGTGCAAAAAGTGAAATTTCTCGTAAATATATTTTAGCCGTAGATAATTTTTTTCTGAGGTTTCCGCGCGATAGCAGCGCTCGGCTCGCAGCGTTAGAATGTGCCACTAAGTTTGAAAAATGGAATCAGCCCGCTGAATTTAGAGAAAGACTTCATGCACTTTATTTAAATGTTGGGCTCGATGCTACTGCCTCGCAGGTAGAACGAGAGAAGATAATTCATTTACTTATTAAGGCAGAATTAAAATTACAAGATTCTAATTTTATGCAGACGTCGCGTGCGTTATCGAACTTGCAACAGGATGTTGACTCTGGAAATTTTTCTTTGCTCATTAAATCTGAAGTTGCTGCAGCAAATGTGGCAGCTATTAGGACGTTGGCTCTTGAATTTAGAAAAAAAGGAAAGTTGAGTGAGGCTCGTGACGAAGTCACTTTGTGGGTAAAAAGGCACAAGCAACACGATCAAAGTGCCTTAGTATTGCTTGATGCAATGCGAGTGGATGCCGAATTGATGCTGTTCGAAGATTTGCTCAAAATTTATCCGCTTATGTCTGAATTAAAAAACGGTGTCGCATACGCTGCAGAGGCTAAATATTGGCAAGCGCGCGCATTTGAGGCTCAACTTAAATTTAATAGCGCTGCTCAAAAATACAAAGAAGTTGCTGAAAGTAAGTCGGAGTCTCTGCGACAAAAGGACCGCTTAGATGCCTTAAAAAGACTTGAATTTATGCTCACTGAATTTGCTGACCATAGGGCTCTTGCAGATGCATATGCATTGCATGCAAAAGTGTTGCAAGAGGCTAACGAGATATCTGCTTTGCCAGCGCTGCATAATTTGGCAGCAGAAAATTATTTGAAATCAGATAGAATAGTTGAAGCAAGGCAACAGTGGAATAAATTGAAAATTTATTCTAATAAGAATATTAGATTTCGATATGCTGCATTAGCAGGGGAAATCCGCTGTAATCTGGCCTCTGATCAAATTTCAACTATGACCAACGCTGCAATTGAAGCCGATAAATTGTGGCGGGGTTATTTTTTAAACGCTGGAAAAATCTCTGTCGAATCTAAAAAATTGGGTACAAATTTAGACAACGAATATTTGCTGAAACAGAGTCTAGCTTTGGCAAATGAGGCAGATTTGAAATTAATTCCCACTGAAAATCGTATTTCTTTCAATGAAAGAGTTGGAGAGCTCGGGAGATCGACAGCGATTTTAAACCGCATGTTGGGCCGCGCTAAGCTTATCGGGACTGGCGATAATTATGCCAACCAAGCAGCAATGATGCAATGGTCTTTGGGTAATTTGTACGTGAGATTACGCGACATTCAACTGGCAATTATGGCAGACAGAAACGGTAATTCAGATAAAGAGATTGACGTTTCAAAGGTTAAAATTGAAGAATATTCTCGGCTCGCGCAGGTTAATTTGTTTAAAAGCTATTCGTTCATCAATAGTGCTGGGGAAATTGAGAAGGATTCTGGCCTGCCACCATTAAGCGAAATTCTTGAAGTCATGCGTAAAGACGGAAAAGTAGAACTGGGAAATGTGAGCTCTGCCCCTCCAGTCATGGGGCCCATGGGTATTGATTCTGGCGGACCCCAGCGCGACAAAATTAAAAATGAACTCTTGGTGACTGGTGACGTTAGGGCTTCAAAAAAATGAAAAATATTTTACTGATTTCTTTTTTTGCCTTGATAAGCTGCTCTAAAAATAAAGAGCCTGAATTGGTATTGGTTGAAAAAACTTCGACCTATATGTCGGGCGGAGATTTAAATGAGCGCCTGGAAGCGAGCGAAGAGATTTCTAAAAAAAGAGTTGCAGAGCCTGCTCAATTAAAGCAGAAATTTGAGAAACCAGACCTCACAAAATTGGCAAAAAGTGACGATTTAATGCTAGCGTGGGAATATTTAGAACGTCAAAACAAAGCAGATGCAGCGAATATTTTGAACGGATTATTGCTTCAAAAGCGCAACAGTGGGGTTTGGTCGCGAGAAGTTATGTTGAGAGATCCTCTGGTGAGGCGCGCAGAAGTCATGCTGGCCATGTCGAAACTAGGGACTTCAAAAGAACAAGAGGCCCTCGAGCAACTGGAAGAATTAATTGTTTTAAATCCTAAGTGGTTTGTGCCTTATTTGGTTTTGGGAGATAATTACATTCGCAGAAAATCGTATTTACTAGCCGACAAAGTCGCTCGCACCGGAATGGACCGTGTTGCAATTACAGAGAGCATTGGCCTTGTTAATTTGCGCGCTAAAGCACTGTGGGCGGCGGGTCGGAAAGACACGGCGGTTCAGGTTATTGAAAGTGGTTTGCGGCAATTTCCTACCGATGCCGGATTAATAGTTTGGAAAGGTATTTTTTTGGAAGACGCGGGAAATATATCTGACGCTTGCGAATATTTTGCGGTGGCACACGAGCGGGGGCCTGAGTTAATTGAGGCATCGTACAATTACGCCCGCTGTTTGACACAGCAAGGTAGCTGGGTAGAGGCCGAAGGTGTGCTAAAATCGAGTATGATGGCTTATCCGCACGTTGCTCGCTTAAAATTGCTTTTTGCCAAGGTCGCAAAAGGTTTGGGGCGTTGGAGTGAGGCGCGTAAAGCTTGGGAAGATTTTTTGGCCATGGCCGATGCAGATGATTCAAATCGTGCATTCGTTGAAGCTGAATTAGCCTGGGGTCTGCCGAAGTAGATACAAAGCTGAAAATTTGAGTCGGTTTTTTTGAGGTTTATGACTTAGATAAAAGGGGAACTATGTTTGTAAAAAGTGTTAAAAAAGAAAGTCCAGCTATGGGCGGAGGTGGTTTTCATGCTCCCCCACCCTCAAGCCGGCCTCCTACAAAAAATTACGACAGACAAAGTTTCGTGCTCGTCGTCGACGAATCTGACGAAATTTTAAAATTTATGAAAATGCACCTTAACCGGTATTTTTCTCACGTAGTTGTTGCTCGCTCGTCTGTCGATGGTCTATCATTTTTAAAACAAAAAGAATTTGATGTTGTCATAACCGATGCCGCGCCCGAAAAGAAGACTAATGCTGATTTTCTGAAAAAATTTGCTCTACATTGGCGAGGAATGCCTGTTATTCTTTCGCGTTATGAGACTTCTGATGAACATACTGCAGAAGAATTTCCCTCAGTACTAGTAGTTGACGTGGTAGTGAAACCTTTTGAGATGGATGCTATTCACGTCGCAATTCGACGTGCTTTAAATGTAAGAGCCAATCTTAAAGAGCTAGATACCCTTGTGCCATCTAAGCTTCCTATTGGAGATACGGTTAGAAATGTGGAGCTTGCGTCCCTTCCCGACCGCTCTCGAGTCTTGATTACCGAAATTAGGCAGCGCCTGACTGAAGATATTGTTGACTGAATATCGAGCTACTGCTAGATTCCAAAAATTCACTGACCTTTAATGTGCTTTTAAATAAGCAGCGGTGTTAAATCGCTATTTGTGAATTTTTGAGTTCATATTGAATTTCAAGCTTTCATAATTTTATTTGAGTTATTAGAAGCCGTGATATTTTTTCGAAAAGTCCTTTCTGGGCCAATCGTTTTTTATGTGTTTTTGGAGGCTATGCATTATGGCAAAGAAATTGTACGTTGGAAATCTCTCATTTAACACTACAGATCAAGACCTTGTGACTGCGTTTAGCGAAATCGGAAATGTAGCTAGCGCTCGCATCATTATCGATCGCGAATCTGGCCGTAGCAAAGGATTTGGTTTCGTTGAAATGGAACAAGATAACGATGCACTCACAGCTGCTTCAGAACTCAATGGCAAGCAATTTATGGGTCGCGCTTTAACAGTTAATGAAGCTCGTCCTCGTGAAGAAGGCGGAGCTCCTAATCGCTT
>JAYTOT010000100.1:0-32837 GCA_043747645.1 Pseudomonadota bacterium
ACGATTTCAGTGGCATGGTCGTTTCTTCTGAAGATGGCAAGAGCAAAGAAGGCACAAGAAAAAGTAACTTTAAAATTCGGTTTGATGCCAGTTATGTGAACGTTGATGGTGCTAAAACAGAAGAATATAACGCTCAAAAACGCGAATCCACACAAAAAGGGTGTTACGATCGTAACAAATTTAAAACAGGTATTTACCGCTACGACCTAGTCGATGCCGCAGGCGAAACCAAAAAATTAAAATCGGGATTTCCAATTGAGTTAGATTCTGGTGGAAAAACATACCAAGGCTACGCCAGCTATTGGGGAATTTGGTTACCTGGTAATGTCAAAATTGATAATGGCGCAACAGTGAATAAATTGAGTTGGAAAAACGGCGGAGTGAAAGAAAAAACTCCTTATACCGTTGTTAAAGCTGACGGAAATCTTGTAAAATATACAAAAGCTGAAGTTAAATTAAGCGCACTCAAGGGCGCAGACCTCATGACTTGGGAAAACGGTTCTGGTTATATTATTCGTTGGGATGGCGCTACACTATCGAAAATAGGCAAACAAACCGGCGACGACAATGGCAATAATACCGAAGAGGCTACATCTGGAACAGTTTCAATTCCACAATGGGGTCTCAATGTTTCGATTCCAAGCCTCAATGCCAATGTAAATATTCCCGGCGGTACAACTCTCAGCGATAACTTCTCATTAGTTTACCACTCGCAAGACGTGGTTTCGGGCACAGCCACAGGCCTTGGCGACTTGGTTTGTTTCAGCAATTGCCCTGTAATGGCAACAACCGCTGCAGCATTTACCAGACAAAACCAAAGCAACAATGGCCCCGCAGTGAGCGATTTGTACTTAAAAACTACTGTTAATTGGGGCAATGGCAGTCAGCAAGTCAATCAAAGTCAAAACATTTCATCTGCAATGGCAACTTACACATTCAATGAAACTGCAAAAATCATTGACACCTTCCGGTGTTTCTTTTGCACTTCCTACAGACTTAGCTTCAAAGGGAGATAACGATAACAGCCTAGACAATGTGCACTCTGACGCCCTCGTACCATCAGCTGTATGGGCCGCAATTTCGAGCAAAAGCATGAATCCGTGGGAAATGGAAAACAATGTTGATGTTTACTACCGCTGGGAAGCTGGTGCGAGCCAATGGAATAAATATATGGCTATTAAAAATGCATCTGGTGCAATTGAATCCTTTGATAAACCTCTTGAGTTTACCTATGGCCATACCACTGCGAACGACTTTGATGGTTCAGCTGACACAGCAATTGTGGGCAGAAACTACCGCTTAAACTACGGTGGACCTGGTCAATTCTGGGGAATTCCTTGGAAATACAATGCTGAAATTGCGCACTAGGCTCCTTTATTTAGCATTAAATCAGGCACAGCCATTGGCGACTACAAAATTTACGGCCTAGAAGGCGAACAACGCATCGTCAAAGTAGAAGACTCTAAATGCTCCACTCTTGATTTGGGTTCGATGCCAGCATTGCCAAAGGCTGATACTAAAGACATCAACCATTCCACACTTGGCGCAAGCAACCCCGCTGTGAAATACATTGGTGGTGTGGCTGTTACTGAATAACGAATTCATTTAAAATTAAATCCCTCGCTTGATTCAAAACGAGGGATTTTTATTTTTTAAATCAAAAAATAGAATTTAATTTTCTAGTTTTACGCATTTGACTTTGCGCTGAGCACTGCAAATCCGGCTTCTTCAATCACCCGCGTAATTTCGTTCGTGTTTTTCGATGTCGAAACGGTTACTATTTTGCTTGGCAAATCGACCATGACTTCTGCGGCAGAATCGAGGCTCTTAATTGCTTTTCCTACTGAAGCCGCGCAGCCGCCACAAGTCATACCTTCCACTTTAAATTCAATCATATTTCACCTCAAAAAAGTTAGCACCCACAGAATAAAAATCCATGAGTATTATGTATCAGAATTTTTGAAAACTTTCACTGTTTGAAGACTAAAATTGAATCTCCAAACTCGTGGCACAAAAATTGTCTTTTTTCAGCCTCATTAAATACCGCCTTTAAGCTCTCTTCTGAGGCAAATGCGCGCATCAATTCAAAATGCGATTCACTGGGGTCATGAAGTCCACTTAACAGGGCGTCCACAACGTTCAGTTCAAATTCATTGTGAATGCGCAAATCAGTAATTTCCACCCCCGACTTCAGTTCGCCATGGGAATAAAACCTTCCCTCTAAAGCTCGCACTACAGTCGTTCCAACCGCTACAATCTTGCGATTTCTAGCTTTAGTTTCTCTTACCAAATCTACCGTTTTTTGCGAGATATCTGAACGTTCAGGCAAAGGCAACAATGCGTCTAATTCAGCTAAACCCGTAGACGAAATTCCGGCGGCATGAGTTAATGTAGCTATTTTAACACCCTTTTTTAAAAGGTTTTGCAGCAAATTCCAGCTTAGGGGGCGCCCCGCCGATGGCATTTCTATGGCCCAAGGCTGAGACGCAAATACAGTTTGAAACTCATTTAAATTAAGATCTTCTTCCAAATAAGAATATTGAATAGGCTTGCCGTTTTTTAACAACTCTGTCCATATTTCAGTCATTTGACTTTCAAATTCAATGGTCAAAAATCTATTTGCAAAACTAACTTCACTTATTTTTGCATTTAATTTTCCATCAATTAAAATTCTGTCACCAATTTTAAATTCAGGAGGGAGACCTCGAGATTCTGTTGTATTGTGCCAATTTCCGCTGCCCATAGCTATTGCTTTCCAAGTGTTCTCAGTCACTGCAGAAGCCAATCGCAATTCAAATAATTCGCCTTTTAGTGTCTCAGCAATGTGTGAAGATGGCAGCGTTGCAGCATCGTTCACGACTAATAAATCACCCGCCTGAAGAAAGTCGGACAGCGCTTCAATTTTCAAAAAATCAGCCTGGTCCGAAGAGGAATTGTAAACAATTAGATTTTCTTTGTCTTTGTTTGATCTGGGTTCCTTACTTGCATTCATGAGAGTTTCTCCATAATTTCTATTATTTTAATTGCTACGTTTTCTGGTTTTTCTAGCTCATTTTTATTTGCTTCTGGTATGGCATCTTCATGCATTTTGGTGTCCATTTCACCGGGATCAATGCTTAAAAAATGCAAACCCGTTTCGCCCAATTCTGCTTCAAAACTTCTGGTGAGATGCGCCAATGCAGCCTTTGATACGCCGTACGCACCCCAATTAGGATAAGCATTTACTCCAGCATCAGAGCTGATATTAAGCACTATTCCGCTACCTCGTAAAATCATTTGGCCAAGGTTTGCTCGCATCAATCTAAATGGAGCCAATAAATTAGATTCAAGAACATGAGTAAATACGTCATCTCGCGTGTCTAATAATGGACGCAATGGAACGTCACCCAATGTGCTCGCATTATTAATCAAGATATCTATGGGTCCAGCCACAGCAGAAGCAAATTCAGAAAGACGAACGCTGGCATCTGGCAGAGACACATCAATGCTAAAATGAAAAATATTTGAATTTAATTTCCTGAGTTCTGCACTCAATTCTTTAATTTCATTTTCGTTTCTTGCGACCAGAATTACCTTTGCGTTTTTTGCTGCCAATTTTCGCGCCAACGCTGCGCCCAATCCACGTCCCGCTCCGGTTATCACTACAACTTTGTTTTCGAAATTCATGAAAGTAACTCCTTATTTGAGAGCCCAAGAAATGCACTCCGTGGCAGTTCTCGTTGCTCAAAAGGAATTTCGTCTTTTTTGTCGGTCTTGTCGTCATTCTTGCCAATGCATTGGAACTTTGCTAACGTAGACTTCATGAACAAATCTACTTCTCAAAATTTAGCTCATAATATTAAAATGTTGCGTGACCTACGCGGACTCACACAACAGGCACTTTCAAAATCGTCTGGGTTACCTCGTACGACTTGGGCACAAATGGAGTCGGGTTCGGCAAATCCTACCCTTTCAGTATTGGTGGTTTTAGCGAGCGCTTTGCAGGTATCTGTGGACGAACTCATTGGTGCACCACGTGTCGAAGTCCAGCTTTATCAGGCAAAGATGTTGCCCGTAAAAAAGCGAGGACTCATTCAAATCCGCCAGCTTTTGCCAGATGCAGTGCCAGGATTTCAAATTGAACGCATGGAGCTTCCTCCTGGGTCGCATATGAGCGGAGTGCCACATACCGTTGGCACAAGAGAGTATCTCACTGTTGAAAGTGGACAAATTATACTTATCGCTTCGGGGTATTCTTGGGAGTTAGGCGAAGGCGATGTGCTTGTTTTTAGGGGCGACCAACCACATTCTTATCGCAATTCCGGAATTAAAAAAACTGTTGCTTACAGCGTTATTGCCTTGGGGCCACTTAATAACAACGGTGTTTCTTCGCAATAAAAAAATGAAGTGTTAAACTCGATTGAGTGCTAAAAATTCCAAAAATTTCTATTCCGTTTTCACACAGGAATAATTGCCGCCCTGACCTTTTTGCGAAACTTCAATTTTATCGCAATGAGAATTGCCTTTACCGAATATTTTAACACTTGGATTATGTCCTGAAATATCGACAACTCCAGACTCAACTGACCCCTTTTCTAGCACTTCAATTTTAGCGTTACTTAAATTCCCGCGCCCTTTTAAGTATAAAAATTTTACCGGGGCATCAATTGCAACTTCCAATTCCGGCTGATTTCCGGCCATAAAAATACATATTGCAGGAATCACTTGCGACTCTTTTTCTAAATTAAATTTCAGCTTCACTTTAGATTGATTCCCTGTAATTCGAATTGCTAAAGCCGAATTCTCCGAAAGCACCAGCTGAGACTGATTTCCCGCCACTTTTATACTGTTTTTGCCGACTCCTGAAACTTTTGAACAGGCATCACTTGCGCCGTCTTCGCTCAATTCTTCTGCGCTGCTCTTTGACGCGGTCCCCTCAGATTTTTGAGCCAAAGATTTATCTGCTTTTTGATTCTGTTGATTGTAATCGGACTCTTGAGTGTATTGAGGAGAAGCGCTAGTCGCACTTTGAACCGAAACGGTCCGGCCGGATGAAGTGAAAGAATTGCTACCACATCCCCCGGAAACAACAGAAATAATACTTCCTAAAGCCAAACAAACCGATTTATTCCCAAGCTTTATTAAATCGAAAAATTTCATCAAATTCTCCTTTTCGCGACTAAACCGATTTCCTGCCCATTTTGTATATCGGCAATTTTTAAGAACTTTCTTAAAGTTTTAGGTAATTATCTAAAACTACCGCATATTTTTATTTTCAAAGCATTTACGACTCAGTAATTTCGGGTAAAGTCTTTGGATAATTTTAAATGCCCAGAGCATTCAATATCAAAAATTCAAATTTGCTAATTACAATAAATTTCTAAAGGAAGACAAAAATGAGTGTCTTATCATCGGTCCAATTGGTCTCAGCTCCGGGAATTTACAGAAATTTTGACATCAAATCCGAAATGAATGAAAGAAAATTTATTACCAGCGTGCAGAACGCAATGCACAAACCTTGCCTCGACAGCGTTGCAACCGAAAAGTTTTTGATTGAATTTACTATCAATTTAATGAATCAATCTGCAGTCGACTTCGGCGATTTACGCCTGGGTCGAGATTTTCACAAATACATCTCTTTGCTCAATACGAATGTGACTTCATCTCGATTGAACTCAAGTGCTGGAATTGGTTTGCGCATTTTAAAAAGCGGATTTTGGGGATTTTCTTCTACCAACGACCTCACAGAAAGTGGAATTTCACAATGTTTAAAGCGCGCAGTTGCAATGGCAGACGCTATTAGCGCCGTTACTCCAGCACATTTGGGCACAAAAATGAAAAATTTTGCGCAGGAGCCAGCGCACAATGCAGAATTTAACACTCCCACAGAAATATGTCCGTTCGAAACTCCTACAGCAATTGCTGCAGAACCACTGCGAAACTCCGCAGAAATTGCACTTGCTATTTCTGGAATCAAAAAGGTCTCGGCATTTATTGATTGTTACGGCAAACGCCGCTGGTTTGCCAGCACTCAAGGCGCTCGAATTTTAACAACCCACTGTGTTGTAAATGTCGAGCAAATTATTTATGCCATTAATAATGGAACCAGCGCCTACCGCACTCTAGTTTCTCCCGGAATGGCTGGAGGATTGGAACATTTTTTTGCTGCAGATTTTCCTTCAAAAGCAAAAAAAGCTGCTCAAGAGGCACTGCTAAAATGCAAAGCTCCGCAACCTAAAGCGGGGCCAACAGACCTCATTTTGGATGGGCATCATCTCGCATTAACTATCCATGAAAGCGTTGGACACCCAACAGAACTCGATAGAGTTTTAGGATATGAACTCAATATGGCTGGAGGCAGCTTTGCTTCCATCGACAAATTAGGAAAATTCAAATACGGAAGCCCCCTTGTTAACTTAACCGCCGACAACCGTATAAAATACGGCGGTGCTTCGGTAGGATTTGACGATGAAGGCGTAGAATGCCAAAAATTTCCAATTGTATCTGAAGGAATATTGGCCGGATACGGCACAAATCGCGAAACAGCGCACCGCATTGGACAAAAAAGAGCCAATGGAACCGCCCGAGCTACTTCGTGGTACGACACACCCATTGTTCGCATTCCAAATTTGTACCTCGAACCTGGAACCAAAAAATTATCGCTCGATGAGCTTATTGCAGATACAAAAAATGGTATTTTAATGATGGGTCGCGATAGTTTTTCGATCGACCAATACCGCTACAATTTTCAATTTGGGGCAGACATGTGTTTTCAAATTGAAAACGGTAAAGTAACTCATCCGCTGCGCGACGTCATTTATCAAAGTATCACACCAGATTTTTGGGCCTCATGCGATGCTATTTGCGACGAATCGGAATGGCAAATGCACGGTATATTTAATTGCGGAAAAGGCGAACCGGGCCAAACTGCAAAAATGATGCACGGCGCATCGCCATCACGATTTAGAAACATTCAAGTGGGCTACTAAAAAAAATTAGGAAACAAAAATTATGGAATTTAATTCACTTCAAAATATTGCTCTTGAATCACTCTTAAAATCGAATTCGCTCGGGTTCGACGAATTGAGCATCTGTGCGAGGCAAGAAAAAGGGTATCAAATTAGAGTTGCCCTTGGGGCTGTGTGCCGCGAAAATATTTATTTCGAAACCCACACTTTTATTTTAAAAGGCAGCTGGCAAAAAAGAACTTTTATAGAGTCCGTTTCGGCAAATAATTCAGCCGAAATACTAGAGACACTTACAAATGCGAGAAAAGATCTAGAATCTCGATCTGCAAATTTGGAATGGGTCCCCGAAAATCCACCACAGTCATCTCTCAGCTGGGACACTGCAGCAGGAGATTTTGATATTGTTTTTGATTTGACTTCTCTTTATACGTCCATCGAAAAAAATGTTGCCCCTCACCGTAATAAAGGGCGACGAGTCTCTGGTTTTGTGAAATCAATTGAATGCGTTTCCCAAATTTTCAATAAAAATGACTTTAAATTAATGACACGCGGCCATAGCATTGAAGGAAAATTCACTGTCGACAATGCAAATGGTGTTGAAACAGGCTCCGGACAATTTTCCGTGCCACGCCCCACACCTGCGTCATTCCATAATGCAATTGAAAAAGCTTTAAATGAGGCCAATTGGGTTTGTGAAATAGGGTCAAATCCTAAGGAGTTAAACGCGGGCGACTACACCATATTGTTTAGCCCAAAGGCACTGCAAGCGCTCCTTTCGCCTCTGTTTTGGTATGGTGTTTTTGACAAACGCAAAATAGATGAAGGTCATACTTTTTTAAGCAATAAACAATATGAAATTCAGTTTCCCAAGGGACTTCATTTATTGCAATCAAATCAGACAAATTCATTAAGCGGAACATTTGTAGATGTACCAGTTTTGCAGTCTGGGCAATTTTTATCTGATTTGAATATCATTCAAAACGGTCAAATCTCTGAAACCCAATGCACTCCGTTTTGGGCCCATAAAAATGAAGTTTCTCAGACTTTCAACAGCCTAAATTCAAGCACGTTTGCATTAAAATCTCAGGAAACCAAAGATTTAAAAACATTTTCTGACCTCAATTCAATGATTGCAAATACCGAAAAAGGTCTTTTTGTGGCTGGCCTTTGGTACATTCGCATGGTTGCAGAAATGGATTGCGTGTTTACAGGCATGACCCGCGACGGTCTATTTGAAATAAAAAATGGAAAAATTGTAGGTGCTGTCAAAAATATGAGATGGCACCAAAATATTTTAAATGTACTTTCAAATACCGATGCCATTGGTAATGAATCACAATTATTCGGAAGCTCTAGAGCAGCGGGTGGCGGAGGTTTAATTTCACTCCCCGCACTCCGCGCTCACAATTTCCATTTCTCGAGTGTTACAAAATTTTAATACTCAGCCTTAATTCGTGAAGCAAATTAATCAACAATCACGATTATTTCTGACAAAAAACACCGCCCACAAAAATCCAGCCCGTTTGGCCGTTATAGGTGGTGCGGCTATCATGAATTTTAACATTTGCAACAATAAAACCATTGCTCAATGTCTTTGAACTTATGTATTCCGTAAACATCCCGGGACCCACTCTAAATCTTCCACTTGCCATAGATTCATTCCAAAATACTCTTGTTCCTGCACCTGCTTTATTATCTACCCAAAACCCCTTGCAACGAGTTACACCATTGTCGTCGAAATCTTTTAAAGCGCCCGCTCCAGCGCAAGCTCGGTTGTAAAACCGCTTGTGGCTATTCATACGAAAGCATGAATCTATTCCCATTTGTTGGAGCTGTTCTCCCGTTGCTATGGTCTGATTTTCAGAAGCCATAGCATCAAAAGCCGCAGCTAAAGTATTATCGAAAGTGCAAAAAATACCATAAAATCCGAGAAAATTCACTGCCTGGGAAAGCAAACTCGCTCCATGGTTTACTATAGCACCAAACACTTGTGGGATAGGAACACGTGAGCTCAAAGCCCCGACCATTTGAGTCGCACCAGCTGTTGTAGCGCGGCGCGCAAGCATCACTTTAAATGCTTCTACCTTGGTGAGACCCTGCGTTGCAGCAGCATCATTCAATAAAGTCGCTGCACGCTGTGGCAGATTTTGCACAATTTGCAGAACTCTAGCCGAATCAAGCCTTGCATCTATAAAATGAATAGATTTAGTCACAACATCGCTGTGCGTTAGTGCGCTTACACCACCGAATTCAGCCAGTGCTGCCGCCGCAGCATCCGCAGTCAGAAATTCTCTTGAAGCAGAGCCCAGAGTGGCCATAACTTCATCTGCAGAGCCTTGACCTGCAGATTCAACAGCATCATTGTAAGATTGTGTGAAAAAGGGAACCACGCACACAGAATTCGAAACCATTTTATAGCGCTCAGAAATTTCGCCGTACATTGCAGCATTGTTGCCAGCGTTACTCAATTCCGCACTACCAGTAGGAATGTTTTTCGAGTTGTTGCATGCCAGCATTAAAGCAGAAATTAAAATAGCCTTTACGAGTAGACCCACGTTTTTTAAATTCACACATGTCTCCCAATTAGAAGTGACTTTTAAGACTCACTTCATTTTGTATTTTCATCGATAACACACTATGTATCGGATATTTCGGTCAGAAATTGAGACCGTATTCAAAACGCGAACGTTTTTGCCTATTTACCCTTGCCCCCGTGACATTTCAAAAAGAGAGATTATATTCACGACTGCGCCAGCGAATTTCTCGCATGGTTTGCTAAGGAGATAGAATTCCATGAGCTACAATCGCTCAAACGAGTCAACAAAACTGAATCGATTTCGCATGCGCTTAAAGCGTTTCGGCATTTTAGGATTGAGCGTTGCAGCGCTGTTTGGCCTGCTTTCTGCTCTTATACTTATATTTGCTCCCGAAAAAATTGAGCGCGTGACCAACGAGCTTTCTGCGCTGGGGCAAAAATCATACAAATTACCCGAACCGAGTCATTCCAATCCGAACAACGAAGGCGATGTAAAAGTACTCAAAACATTTTCAAAAGTTTTTGTAAATATTGCAAAACAAACACGCCCCGCTCTTGCATTCATTCGAACTAAAACCCAAATGCCTTCTCGCGGCCAGGGCCAGGGCCAAGGCCGGGGCGGTGGAGCTTTTCCTGAAGAATTTTTCTTTCCGTTTTTTGGCGGCCCCGGAGGCCCAGGTGGTGGCGGTGGACGCGGCGGAGTTCAAGAAGGCGCTGGGTCTGGCTTTATAGTGGATCTGAAGAGTGGATATGTGGTTACAAACAACCATGTTGTGCAAGACGCCACAGAAATTTCTGTAAAAACATTCGACGACCGCACTTTTAAAGCTAAATTAGTTGGTGCAGAAAAAAGCGCAGACGTTGCAGTTTTAAAATTGGAAAATTTTACTCCTCAGAGTTTGAAACAAGTCACTTTTTCCGATTCAGATAGCGTTGAAGTTGGTGATTGGGTTGTTGCATTAGGAGCACCTTTTTCACTTCCACAAACTTTAACAGTGGGTGTAGTGAGTGCGCTTTCACGCGGGAATGTAGTTGGAAACAATCAGGCCATTGAAGATTTTATTCAGACAGATGCGGCCATCAATCCGGGAAATTCTGGCGGCCCATTGCTTAATTTAGATGGACAAGTTGTGGGAATAAACTCCGCCATAAGCTCTCCTACGGGAAGCTGGGCAGGAATTGGATTTGCTGTTCCTTCAAATATTGCTCGCCTTGTTGCCGAAATGCTTATTTCAGACGGTAAAGTAGTACGCGGATATTTAGGCGTTGAAGGGCGCGATTTCAAAGAATTAAGCCCCGATATTTTGGCCAATTTAAATGTTAACGAAAACACTCCAGGCGCACTTGTGGCAGCACTCAAACCTGGAGGACCTGCCGATAAAGGCGGATTAAAGCCATACGATGTGATTCAATCTCTCAATGGCCATGCTATCAATAGTTTTTCTCAATTGCGCACAAAAGTCGCATACACTAAACCAGGAACCGAGGTTAAAATTGCAGTCCTACGTGATGGTAAATCTATTGATCTCAAAATAAAAGTCGGTTCGTTTTCTGAAGCAGACGCCCGCACCGCAGAAGCTGGTGGCGAAGTAGGCAAAGGAAACAACTCAACCGCCGAGGAATTTGGATTATCATTATCTGCTATTACCAACGACCTTCGCAAACAATTAGGAATTAACACCAAACATGGAGTGTTGGTAGCTGGAGTTGAAGAAGAAAGCTATGCAGGGTTCGCTGGCCTCCGCCGTGGCGACGTTATTGTTGAAGTCAATCGCAAACCGGCACGTGCACAAAGCGACGTAGAATCGGCGCTCAAATCGGCACGAGACAAAGGCAAAGATTTACTCTTTTTGGTAGAAAGAAACGGTCGCAACCAACTCATCGTTTTGCGGTTAAGATAATATGCCGCAGCTCCGCATTGTCGGCGTGCATTTGGCAGGAGCTGCGACACGCAAGTCGGCAGTGGTGAGGGCATTAGCGCCTCTCAATTCTATTTATTCTGGAGCTGAACCTGGCCCCATTCACGATTTATTTTCTTCGTCTTTAAATTCATTTTTTCCTTCAATTCGAGTGCAAAGCGGCGCCCCTTCAATCAAACCTTCACCATTACTTTGGGAAGCCTTTTCCAGTGAAATTGGCGCCATTGCAAAAAAAGATTCTGACACACGCCTCATCGAAGTCGTTCAAGACATGGGTGGAGCCGACATTTTTGTAATTGATGCGCCTTTATCGCTGCCGCCATGCACAAAATGCGAACTTTTATGCCCCGGAACATTTCAGTGCAAAGTTCCCGAAGTAGAATTATTTTTACAAGAATGGAATGATCGCCGTAAAAAAGACGGCAAACAACGCAATCCGCAGCCGTATGTCGATAGATTTTTTGAAATGTTCGCGCGAAACCAATTTGAGCACGAATTGCTCAATGGTGGATTCGAATTTGAAGCAGCGCTTGGAGCCAATAAAGCTCCTTTAACGTTAAGGGCCATGAGACTTAATCGTGAAATAAAGATGCATTTTCCTAACGCTCTCATTCTTGAATCTAATTCGCTCGTAGCTGCAATGGGCTGGAGTTTTCAAACAGGCTACAAAATTAATTCGCTGATTGAATTGCGAAATTCTGTGCAGGGTATTGAGTCTCGAGCAGGTCTATTAAAAAAATTAGAACAAATGCGCATTGCCACACGTGCTGCAACGTTGCATCCAGAACTTTTTCAAGATTTAGCAGAACATGCTGAATTATTTTTAGCAGCCATGAGCGCATTAAGTGCATGGGCGCTTCTCAATGGCGAAGCACTTTTAAATTTAGACTTTTTACAATTAAATAAAAATCATCCACTCAATGGATGGGCTTGCCTTCCTAAAGATTCCATAAATTCCGTCCAAAAAAATTAAATTCAATTGTCCGACGAACATCCTGTGTTTGCAGGCGCGCTCGATACTACTTTTGATTTACCATCGGCAGACGCTGTATTTTTATAGTCAACCTGATTGTTATTCGCACTTGTTTCTTTGCGTTGCGGCAAAGGCAACACCGAAGCACTCCCAGACGAAAGTCCACCATCGACTGAATTTAAAGCCAGTACCGGGTACACGTCGTATAGAAAAAACAAACTTCCGCTATCACCACGAGTGAATTCCATTTGCTTTGATGCATTTGGAATTTCGATTTCCAAACTTGTCTCAGAAGGACTAAAAATCAATTGTTTTGCATCTTTTGCAAAGGCCGTAACGGGAACAACAGCGTATTGCGCATCTGCAGACTTTTGACCTGCGCTCAATTGTCCATTCTGCAAATTTGTCCCAACAGATATCTTTGTTAAATCTTTCAAAATGAGAGGCTGAATTTGCTTCCATTTCAATTTTAGCGATTCTGCTTTTGCCTGCAATTGAGATTCTTGAAACTTTACATAGGTAGATTCAGAATTATCTCGATTATATTCTACGTCTGCCAATTGAAAAATATTCTTTTCACCTTCCCCAATATTTTTCTCTAATATTGCAACAAATTTTTTATGCAATGCAGCATCACTCTTTTTTAAGCATGCCGATGACGGATTAAAATTGTCGGTAATTCCATCAGACAATACATTATTATTAGTTAAACTAAACGAAGAATTTTGGTCTGTCGTAAAAGAACCTGCAGGCGGACTCGTAGGCTCAAATTTAAAAATATCCGGATTTACTGTAGTAGTTCCAATTTTTAAACCCATGTCAATGTCGTTAACACAGTTATATTTCCAATCAACTATATAAGCCATTGAAGCTAATTTTTTAATACGACGGTAATCTTTTAATTCTTGCTTCCAGGCAGAAAGCTGAGAAAGCGTTTCGCCGGTAGATTTTCTTGCGCTCATCTGATCGAAATTTTGAGTGCGAACAGCTGAATTTTTTAATAAAACAGCCACACTTTCATTCATAAATTGGTTTGGAAAAATAATTTTCGAATACCCAATATCTGAATATGAGGCACAAATGGAATGAGTATCGCTCTTTGCGGTGTCAGGTGTTTTTTTCATTTCTGAGTCGACTGTTATTGTATTGAGCCGCCCACAATCACCCATTATAGTTTTTCCATCGAACACAGAAAGCGAATCAAAAGAATAACTTATGACTCTCCGAAAAGCATCGGATTTAACAGAATCGACACCTAATTTTTCAACTTCAGCCAAAGCAGACTGTTTTCGCGAAATAAAGTCGTCTTCCGCCACAATTGGTGCGTAGTATCCGGCACCTAAAACTCCGCCATCTATAGACTTATCAGTAAAAAAACTAACCTTGATATCATTTAAATTGGAATTTAAAACCGAAGAACAGTGTCGCGCGGTCCAGACGTGGGCGCTGAATTGACCCGCACTATTTTGTTCCACTTCAAATTGAGCAGTACAGCGTTTTTCGCCATAATAAATAAATCCTCCAAGGCGCCCTGGCTGCGAAGAATTTAAGTTCAAACTACCAGACATTGCAGATTTTGTGCAGGATCCCAAGGGAGGTGCATCTCTACATCCAATAAATAAGACAGAAAAAATTGAAAAAATTGGGGACATTTTTAAGTATTTCACGAAAAGCCACCTCCACTATGAACACTGTATCGGCGCTCGCTTTTTAAAACTTTAATTATTCTAAACTTACTTAATTATAATCTTTAGATAGTTGGAGTTGCGCATTTGAACTTACATTTATGCCACCTGAAACAACCACAACCTGTTACTTTACAAATTGTTATAAATATTCCTTTGGTTTTTAACAATTCTTACCGACCTGGAAAATATGATTTCAGTTTGGGAGGATGAATGAAACTCAGAACAGTCGGAACAATTCCTTTTGCAATTTCATCGTTGCTCGTATTTGCATGCGGAAAAATAGTGGTAACGGACCCCACTGCTCCACCAAGAGCGGAAAAATCAGAAGTCTTGCCCGCAAAAAATACAAGTGTGTCCTCCGATGCCAGTACAGCGCCCGATCGGGGCAGTACTGCAGCAGACGGAACGCAATTGCATCCAAAAGTTGCTGAGGTAAAACCCGTTGTTCCTGCACCTTCTACCGAATTCAAAAGCCTGCCTGTGGCTGCTGAAAAACCAGTTGAAGTTGTAAAACCTGTGGAGATTCCAAAACCACAAGTCGCCGTAGTTGCAGCCCCTGTTGCAATGAATGTTTTTGGAAAAGTTGACGATGGCACCTCAAACGGACTCGTGGGCGATGTGTACGATTTTCTGGGAATGCGCTACGAAGCATTGCCCGATTTTAGCAAAATGACTCCCCTTGGCAAAGTGCTCATCACGCAATTTAATGTAGGCGAACGAGCGCAAGAACTGGGTTTTCCAGGTATTAAAGATAGTTTAAGTGAATTTTACGGTATCGTTTTCAAAGGACAAATTAACGCCGACGTCTCGGGCGACTATAAGCTTTTTGGAGCATGCAACGATGGCTGCAGAATATTTATAGATGGCGTTAAAGTACTAGATTTTGATGGACTTCACGGCGCATTCCCAGAAAAAGAAGGTCAATTTTTTAATTTGGGAATAGGGTGGCACGACTTCAAATTAGAATATTACCAAGGCGACAGACCCTACATTGGGCTCATGATTTCCTGGCTAAAGCCAGGTTCTGCAATGCGTGCAATTATTCCCGAGGTCGCTTTCCGCCGCGCAAAGTAACGCCATTAAGGAGCCACGACACATTCATTGTCATTGATTGGCGCTGCCAAAGGAAACTCTGCACCTTTTAAATACTCATCAAAGTGAACAGCAAAATATTTCCAAGAAGTGACGTTCGGGCCTACAACCACACAATTTGGTGCATTTTTAAACAGCGGCAAGCGGTTTTCAATTTCATTTTTCATTCTTGCAGGCAAATTATCAAACGATGCCACTTTATGTGCCTCAGCACTGTACACTAACATGCCATGCTGATTTCCCATTTTCATCCAAGGAAGCCAAGGTCCTTGGCGAGTCCAAGCTAAGGATAAAGGCAATAAGTCAGCAGAAGAATGAAAGCTGTCGGCAGGCGAACTTAATTTGAAAAATTCGAATGCCTGGTAAAGGGGTTGTGGCGAAAACTCGGCGAATCGCGCATCAGAAGCCAATAAGTTTGGGTACGTGAGATTCACATCTTGACTAAAAGTAACAAAATGTTCGTCTATTGAACCTTTATTTTCAGCCGCAATGGGAAATTGAACCAATTGATTTGCAACATGAACAACAGGCACAATTACATTTGTAATGGGGTTTAACCAAGTGTTAATGACTTCGCCAGTGGATGGGTCTTTATAATAAGTGAGCTCTCTCGAACTCAATTTCCATTGGCCTGTGGCATCTTTAAAGCACTTAGTAACGCTCATTCCTTCAATTTTAAAAAATGCTTTTTGTGGTTGACCGGGAATAAATCCATACACCGTGCCCGTCCAAGCCATATAAGTGTTTTCTGATTTAATATTGCAACGCATGCGCACTAAATCTTCGGCACTTAATTTGATTTCTTGTGCACCTGTGCCAACACTGGAAGAATCGGAAGGCTGAGGCAATTTCCCTGCTAGTGCAATAAATGAAAATAAATTCACACCAAAAATTGACAACCACACAAAAGCATTTTTCATAAATTTTCTTTCAATTTAAAATCAATACAATCAAAAATTGCACCTATCAACATTAATCACGCAAATAAATATACGGACCAGTTTTAGAACCTGCTACTTGGTTGCCTTTGGCGTCGTACCAACGTTCCCAAATCTTGATGGATTCGTGAGAAAGTTCTTCTTCTACTACAAGCTTGGCAGCACCGGCATAAGTACTAGCGCAACCGCCTTCTGGAGAAGTGCCGACATATTTTTTACCATCTTCAGATTTTGCATAGGTCAGCGTGCATGTTTCTTCTTTTTTGAAAATTTCCGGAGACATAGCAAATCGAGTTTTAGAATCTTTATTGCAAAGACCCATAAGCTCATTGCTGTCTGTAGTATTGTATGAATTCAACAATATTTTGCCGTTTTCACTTTGCTCAAAATGGTAAATCGCTTGACGCGTGATGGTCCGCGACGGAACAGTAATAATTTGCTCAGCGTAAACATAACGTTCATCAGCAGTTTGACCAGGGAATTTTACTTGGCACATTTGATAAGATACTGGATAAAAATTAACAGGGTCTGCAGCAACCTGATTTTTATTGCTGAGTTTTCCAATTAAAGTAGCAGCAATATCTGTCACTGAGGGGTTTTGAGAAGTAATGCGCTTGAACATATAAGGGCCCTTTACTGCACCCCACATTTGCTTTCCTTCTGCATTAAAACCACGATCCCAGCTGCTCATAAAGCCATCGCTCACTTCGGTTTTATTGGTCATATATGTAGCGCCGTTATGATTACTCACGCAACCTTGTAATGGTGTAGAACCAAAAAAATTATTGCCGTTTTGAGTCAAAAATACAGTGCACTTACTTTGATTTGAAAAAATAGATGCTGGCACTACGCGCTCGGCAGCAGATTTATCGCAAAGTCCTAAATATTGATCAGCGCCTTCAACTTCATAAATAGAACTCGTGACTTGTCCGGCTCTCGCCAAAGGAGCTAGACGCATAAATCGCTTGCGGTAAGGGCGATCTTGCATTTCGGACCGCGACTGCTCTACGTATAAATAAACATTGTTAGCAGCACCTGGGGCGTCTAAGGTAACACGGCAATGCTTTAAAGTAATATTATAAAACTCATGATCTTCTACAGCGTGATCTGAAGTATCAAGCTTTCCAGTAATGTATTTTTCCAATAATTGAACCTGAGCATTTGTCGACAGGCGCGGTGTGGTGGCAGTTTTTAATGGCAAGTTAATTGCAAATGCAGATGTGCAAAGTGAAGACAAAGTCAAAACAAAAATCTTTGTTGAAAGAGACATAGGTGATTCTCCGAGATAGATAGGTCGTTTTTGGGGCGATTTCGCATTTACGACTTACAACAGTCCGTGAGGACGTGCAATAAATTGCCCCCTGCCGTGTGCTCTGATTTTTCCGTCTGAATATACAATTTCGCCACGCAAGTAAGTATTGCTGACTTTGGCATTAAATTCCATGCCATCAAAACAAGAATAGCCCGCAGAGGAAAAAGACTTTTTAGCTTGAACCACATAAAAATTATCTGTGTCTACAAGCACAATATCTGCATCGAACCCCACAGCAATGTCGCCTTTTGTCGGTAGTCCGTAGCGTCTCGATGGATTGAGAGAAAGCAATTGCGCAATTTTGGACATTGATAGCCCACGTTTTTTGCCCTCAGAAATGAGTCCTGTGAGTAAATATTCCGTTCCACCAAACCCAGACTTTGCAGCAAAAATATTTTTCGGCGCGCTAGCATCTATTTTTTGTTCATGGGAACAACAAGCGTGATCACTCACCACCCAATCAATATCTCCCGCAATTAATGACTCCCAAAGAGCTTCAACATCTTCGCGCGGACGAATAGGTGGATTCACTTTTGCAAAGAGTCCGCCAGGAGAATCGACACCTAACAACAAATGCCCCAAGGTAACTTCACGTTTAAACGAAATATGAGGAAATATTTTTTGCATTTTTAATGCGGCGTCTAAAGCCTTGCAAGAAGTTAAATGTAACAAGTTAATATTCACACAATTTGTTTCATTAGCCAAATAAGATGCCATCCAAATAGCCATGCCTTCAGAATGCTGCGGCCGCGATGCACTGTAGGCTCGCAACCCCGAAAGCTTCCCCTCCGACTCCACCAGTTTTGTAGATGCAGTCATAATTTCTGCGGTTTCGCAATGCAGAGACAAGCTTAAATACTCTTTTAATTGGCGTCTTTCTTCTTACAGTGATGCTATTTTTCGCATAATAAATTCGAAATGCGCAATATCGTATCTGTCTTCTGGGCCTATCATTAAAAAATCACGCTGATTTGTACTCGCGCCGTGCAATCCATGGCCGCCATAAAACATAAATATTTTAAATGATGTCACTCCAAAATCGGATACCAACATAGGTATTTCATCAATATGCTCAGCAGACATAGGTGCCAAATAAAAAGCATAATCTACATGAAACTGCCCTTTCGAAAGAGCTAAAACTTCGGGAAAAAAGTTTGCATACGAACCACTTTTATTGAGATAATATCTACCAGTACGCATGTAATTTAAACTGGTTGTAACGCCGCCTTGAGCACATGCCTGCGATTCTCGGTAAGCATCCCACGAAAGCTCATGATAAATAATACCAATGTGCATGTGCGCGTCTACCACACCCGGAAACGCCGATTGCCCCTTGCCATCGTGAATTTCAAGGGCATCGTCTGCACACAAATTAAATTCGAGTGCGGCAATTTTTCCGTCTTTTATTTCTATATCAACAGATTCAGTTACATTTTTCTGCGCCTGAACTACATTTACATTTTTGATGATTAAGTCGTATTTTAAATTATGCTGCACGTTTCATTCCTTGCACTTAAAAATCTATTTTAAAGAATCTAAAATTTCATTCGTATGTTCACCAACCTGAGGGGGAGGCAATCGACAAGGTAACACCTCACCATTCCATTCAATTGGCAAACTTGGCATAACTGTGGGAGTTCTATCTGGAAAAATAGTCGGCAAAAGCCACTTTTGACAAAGATGTCGATCGGTAAAAAGATCTTCTGGCCTTGCAACTGGCGCAAAGGGAATATTTGCTTTCTCGCAGAGGTTGCAAATTTCTTCAAAGCCTAATTTCTGAAAACGAGTTTCCAAATCTGGCAATAAAATATCGCGTTCGTTAATGCGGTCTGCATTTGTTTTATATTTTGCATTGCATAACAAATCTGCGAATTGAAATTCTTCACAAAACCGAATCCAGTGTTTATCACTCACTAAACCAATAAAAACAAGCTTATCTTGTGCCGATTTAAATATCCGGTAAACCGACCACGCGCTCACGCGGTGAGGCATTGGAGGCACGGGTTTTCCGCTCAACACTGAACAAGCCATGTGTTGGCCCATTAAAAAAGCCGTAGATTCAAATAATCCACTGGGAATGTATTTGCCGGTTCCTGTCAAAGTTCGCTCATATAAAGCAGCCAATATAGCTGTAGATCCAAACGTTCCACCCATAATATCAACCACAGATGTCCCCGCTCGCAGCGGATTTCCGTGGGGCCCTGTCATGTATGCGAGTCCACCCATCATTTGCACGACTTCATCTAGAGCATGCCGATTTTCATAGGGTCCAGACAAAAATCCTTTGAGCGAACAATAAATTATTTTCTGATTGATTTGCCTCACTGCATCATAACTAAACCCCAGTTTATCAAGTGTCCCAGGTGCAAAATTTTCGATGAGAATATCTGTAGTTTCCAATAATCTAGATAAATTTTCACATCCTATTTTTGATTTGAGATCTATACACACACTTTTTTTATTGCGGTTGAAGAACGAAAAATAACCTATTCCAAACCCCTTCAATTGCCGTGTTGGGTCGCCACCAGGAGGCTCAATGCGTATGACCTCGGCGCCTAAATCTGCAAGCACAAGTCCGCAGGCAGGACCCATAACTGCATGAGAAAATTCTACGACTCTCAGGCCATTCAACGGCAAAACTTCAATCATGTTTTTAATAATCTCCATTTTTTTGCAAATACGGAACCAATCCACCTGCAAGTAAAATGGCAACGAGCACAGGCGGCATTTTTTGAGATTGATAGAAATTTTTGCTGGTAGAATCAAATACCGTCGATTGTTCAATATTTATATCTAATACCGACTCTTTATTTATCAAATGATCTGGAATTTCAAACAGTGGCAGGCCAATATTTATTGCATTTCTGTAAAATATACCGCCAAAAGATTTGGCAATAACGGCTTGCAAGCCACAATTTTTTAAAGCCACTGGGGCTTGTTCACTCGAAGATCCACAACCAAAATTCCATCCGGCAATTAAAATATCATTTTGCTTCACTCGCTTAGAAAATAATGCGTCCAAATCTTCCAACACATGAATTGCTAAATCTGAAATATCAAGAGTTTTGGTATATTTTCCTGCAATAATTCGGTCTGTATCAATATTGTCGCCATAAATGTGCAATTTCATAGTTCAACAAATCCTCTCTATCCGCGGGTCACTCAAAATTCCAGCCAGAGCGGAAGCAGCTACGGTTGCTGGAGAGGCCAAATAAACCTCAGCTTTTGCGTTGCCCATCCGCCCTTTAAAATTTCTATTTGCGCTGCCAATAACAACGTCACCGTCAGCAGGAATTCCGAGGTGGTTTCCGACACAGGGGCCACATCCTGGAGGCGCAATTATAGCTCCAGCTTCAATAAGGGTGGCTAAAGTACCATCAGCCACTGCCGCCAATAGCACCTCACGAGAAGCAGGCCCAATCACAAGTCGCACACCTGGAGCAATGCGCTTGCCTTTGAGCACCAACGCCGCTTGTTGTAAATCCGTAAGGCGCCCATTGGTGCAAGTGCCAATAAAAGCCATTTGAATAGATTTTCCCAAAACATCACTTAAGGGAACAGCATTTTCTGGAGCATGAGGCTTGCTAATTTGAGGCGAAAGTTCTTTTAAATTAATATTAATTTCAGCTTCGTATTTTGAAGTTTCTTGGCCCGCATTTGCAAACAATCCGGCCATGGCACCCATTTCTACGGCCATGCTCGATATTGTGAGTCGCGCAGCCAAATCAAGAGATTTAATGCCAGGCCCTACAAATTCAAGAGCATCATACCCAGCGCCGGCAGAACCAAAATGTCGCACTAAATTTAAAGCAATATCTTTTGCCGAAACGCCTTGTTGTAATTCGCCTTCTAAAAAAAATAAAGCGAGTTTTTGGAACCCGCATCCAACTTTTTCCCGTGAGCATAACTGCAGCTAAATCTGTGGCACCCACGCCAGTTCCAAAAGCACCCATTGCTCCATAAGTGCAAGAATGAGAATCTGCACCCAACACCAAATCGCCCGCTGCAACGAGTCCCTTTTCAACCATTAACTGATGACCAATTCCTTCACCAGATTCAAAAAAATTGCAATTAAACTCTTTTGCAAAATCCCTCATAATCTGATGTAAATTGGCAATTCTCTCAGTTGAAGCTGGAGACACATGGTCAATAATTAATGAAAGTGACCGAGAGTTCTTTAATTTAACGCCACCCATTTCTTTAAAAGCGCGAATTGCCATAGGAGCAGTAGCATCTGTAGCCATTAAAGTATCAACTTTTACAATGGCAATATCGTCTGCTTTTAACAAATACCCGGCATGGACAGATAAAATGCGCTCAGCAAGAGGAATCTTAATCATATTTTCTCAAACCCTTTAAAACAGTTTTCATTTTTGAAAACGTCGGAATGGTGAGCCATTGTTCTGCTTCGAGAGTTATTTTTGCCACTTTTTCCCATGAAATTCCTGTTGATACTCCCATGCTTTCTAGGAGCGCAACAGCGTCCTCCGTAGCAACATTTCCCGATGCTCCAGGAATATATGGGCAGCCACCAATGCCACCAAAAGAAGTGTCAAAATGCTTTATTCCAGCATCAAGTGCCGCGCATAAATTAGACATGCCGCGCCCGAAAGTATCGTGCAAATGCAAAATCAGAGGAATATCCAAATTTAAATTTTGAAATGCCCGGCAAGTATTTGCTATTTGGCGAGGGTTAGCTTGCCCCGTTGAATCGGCCCAAGCAATAAATTGCGCACCTGAACTCACAAAAATTTCTGTCAATTCTAAAAGGCGCGCTAGGGGTATATTTCCTTCATACGCACAAATAAATGCATTTTGAATTCCTGCTCGAACAGTGAGTCCCGCGCTTTTTGCGTCGCCAATCATTCGAATCACTTCAGCTAGAGCTTGAGTCAGCGTTCGCCCTGCGTTTTTTTGACTGTGAGTTGTGCTCGCTGAAAGCGAAATATCGACACATTTAATACCAGATGCAATGGCTCGCTCCAATCCTTTCGGATTTAACACCAACGCCGACATATCCGCTTTTAAGTCTAAGACTTGTGATGTTGAAATCAGTGCTTCAGCGTCTGCCATTTGCGGTACTTTTAGGGCCTGTACAAAAGAACTCAATTGAATATTTTGAATTCCTGCATCAATAAGTTTACGCGCTGTATCAAACTTAACATCTGTAGAAACAAACTGCGGCTCCGTTTGCAAGCCATCTCGCAAACCAACTTCAATGAGTGTCACTTCAGAAGTCGCATTTGAGCGCCAATTATTCATAATTTTTCACCTGCTAATTTCAGCTCAGGCTGCTCATTTTTTTGGGGTGACTTAAGCAAAAACGAAACCAGAAAAGCGACAATCACTAAACCAGACGCAAGGAAAAAAGCGTTTCCGTAGTTACCTTGTTTGTCGAAAAATAGCCCCATCGTCCAAGGCCCTAGCCCACCGCCAATTGCGTCTAGCAAAGTAATACTTCCTATTATTTTCCCTGCCGATCGGGTTCCAAAAAGACTAACGGACATAAGCTGCAGCATGGTATACAAGCCGCCCCAACCCAGGCCAAACAAAATTACAAAAGGCATAATTAATGCTTGCTTTTGTGTGGCAAGCAAAGCGGTTCCTAAAAACATGACAAATAAATTAATGCGAAATACTTTCTTAGGATTTAAATAATCTGATAATAATCCGAACAATAATTTACCAATAAGCCCCATGGCAAATACGAGCCCAACGACATTGGCTGCTTTAGAAGGTTCAAAATTGAGGCCTCTTAAATGCAAAAACAAATGCGATGTAATGCCCATCAAACAAAAAAAGGTAATCATAGCTGTAAATGCGAGAGTCCAAAATGCTCTTGTTTTAATTGCTGCAGAATAAGTAAACTCAAGAATATTCGAATGATTTTCTCCAGATTTGTGCTTTTCAGCCAGCGGAATTCCGATTGCAGGATGCTCACGTACAGCAAAAATTATAATAGGCAAAAGGGCAACAGGTAACACGCTCAACATTTCAAAAGAAATTTTCCAACCAAAGTTTGCCAATAATTGCGAATTTATGATTGGAAACAGCGAACTCCCTAAACTGGTTCCGACCATCGCAAGACCAATAGCAGTGCCCCTACGACGCACAAACCAACGAGAAACAAGCATAACGCAGACTATCATTCCACATGAAGCTAAGCACAATCCAAAGAGAAAATGTATGAGGTATAAATCCTGCGGTGTCGCAATTTTCGGATAAAGAAACAGTCCGACAGAAAGCAACATGGCACCAATAGCCATAAGAATTCGCACTCCATACTTATCGGCCAGTGCGCCAGCCAAGGGAGCAATTAATCCCGCTGTGGCAAAAGTAACCAGATCGCGCAATTTTAATGTGCTGCGCGACCACTCAAAATGATTTAAAATTGTTTCATCAAATACAGTGAGCCCGACAAAAGTAAGTCCATTTGTAACAAATAGAATTAAAAACGCAGCAAAAACTATGAGCCAACCGTAGTAGGAACGTTTCATTCTTAAACCTCTTGCTGCTCTGTTATAAGGGTTCTTTTGACTATTTTATTATTTTCAAACCAATGCCATGTCCGACATCGATGATTTCCACAAGGGCTCAGCTGAATCATTTCATACAAACTTGAGCCCGAAGTCGATTTATATTCCCAATGTAACAAAACTGTATTATCATCCCCCTCCCACGCGGAACCAATAATGCGATCGGTGTCGAACCAAATTCTTCCCTCTTTATAGCTTGCAGGAAAGAAAAACTCCTCAGATTTTCCGTCGTCCCATAGGTATCTATTAGTTTGAATGTAAGGATAGGGGCCCGAATCTGGAAACGCGCAAGTGAGTCGCGATGCATGAACATCCAAAATCACCCCGTTCGCATCGGTGTGTGTGTAGCGGCCAACCCAAATTCCCGCGTGTCGTGCTAAAAGCGGCATTTCCGATTTAATGTCCATTTTGACTCCTTTTAAATAAAAATACCTTTAATTCGTTTTTGCCTCAGAATGCCACCATGGCGCCCGTACTGAACTCTGATTTAGAAGTAATGTTTGTTGCCTTAAAAACCTCAACAGGCCACCTTGGCCCATACGCGACGTTCCGAGCCCAGAATTCTTGAGCGGAGACTTACTTCCAGAATGCACGAATGCAGTGAGGCATGTGTCGTTGACACTCACAGCGCCGGCTTCCAGCTGTGTGGCAATCTCTTGGGCTTCTGCAAGGTCGCCTGCAAACACCGCTGCACTGAGTCCAAATTCTGAGTCGTTTGCCATAGAAATAGCTTCTATTGGCGTCTGAAATTCTATAATGGGTAAAATAGGGCCAAAAGTTTCTTCAGTCATAATTTTCATGCCGTGATTCACGTTAGTCAGTACCGTTAGCAAGCACCAATTTCCACCAGAAATGGAAACAAATTCGCCACCGCAATGTAAAACCGCACCGTTTTGTGCGGCATCGGCGAGCTGAATTTTGATAACCTCCGCCTGCGCGAGACTAATTATAGGACCAATTTGTCCTTCTGAAATATCTGCATCGTTTAATTTTAATAACTTCGCTTTTTTGACAAGCAACTCCAAAAATTTCTGATAAGCCGATTTTTGAACATAGACACGCTCTACTGAAAGGCATGACTGACCAGCATTTGCCGTCGCTCCCCACAAAATAGCACTGGAAGCTAAATCAAGATCAGCGGATTCCAACAGAATAACAGGGTCTTTTCCGCCAAGCTCTAAAAATGAGGGAATAAGACGTTGGGCACAACTGGCAGCCACATTTTTCCCGGTATTTACGCTACCAGTAAAACAAACTGCATCAACATTATTCACTATTTCTTGGCCAATATTTCCAGCACCAGGCACGAGTGCACATATATCAGAAAGAGAATATTCTTCTGTTTGATTGTGTGGATTTTTCCAAACCGTCATTTTCAAAATCTTATTAAGAGGCTCAATAAACCGTGGAGTCAGTTCGCTTGGCTTAATAATCACTGCGCAGCCCGCCAAGAGTGCCGGTACTGCATCAATGAAAGAAAGCAAAAATGGAAAATTCCAAGGACTAATTACTCCAACCAAAGGATAAGCACTTTGAATTTGCCGCGATATCACGCGACCATTCATGGCCAGTTGATCGCAATTTGATTGAGTCATTAAAGATTTTGCAGAATCGCTCCATCTTTTTAAACAATCAATTACACCGCGAATTTCTAATTCAGACTCCGAAATACGACCTGTATCTGCAGTAAGTGCACTCATTATTTCTTGCCGACGAATTTCAATATTTTCTGCAAATTGATTCAGAATTTCAATACGAAAATCTATCCCTGCTTTTTGCCAGACAAAATGCATTTGCCTGAGACTTTTACATTTTTGTTGAATTTCTAAACCATTTGGCAGTTGGACTCTATAATCATTCTGCCCCGTGCGCGGATTTCTCACATTTAAAATTGGATTTGAATTTGTATCAGGCAAATTTTTTTTTTTCATATGATCTTCTTTAATATAAGAGATTCTATGTTTTCGTGCTGACGGGTTCTAAAAAATTGCCTCGAAACTTGTTCCTCTGTCGCAAAAGAATTTGGCTCGCAAAAAGAATTTTGAGAGTAACTTTGAGCATAAAGTTCGAAGCGCTGACGGCACAATAAATTTGTCAAACCCACTCGTTTTCGTGCTGCTCTTAAGGCATTGACATCAATTTCGCTAAAGGCACACATAGATTCGCCCGCGCCTGCTTGAGCCAAAACACGCCCGTTAAAATCTATTATTTTTGAGCCCCCGTCGGCGGATGACGAAGGCAAAGGTGTTCCGATTATTCCAGCAGTATTTGCCGATACCACATACATTCCATTTTCAACGGAACGAGAAATTTTAGCCGCATCTTTGGGAGTAATTTGCGTGCCCACAGCAGCGGCCTCAGACGTAGAGTGCAGTAATATTTCTGCTCCTCGCATTGCCAAACAAGGCGTGAGTTCTGGAAATAAAATTTCTTCCGAAGCCACGCAAGCAAGCCGACCCAAAGGCGAATTGAGAACCGGAAAAAGAGATTCATAGCCGTAAATTTCTAAATATTTATTCCAAACATCATGCGGCGTTGGCGAATAGAGAGAATTAAGACGCCTGTAACGCAGTGCCACATTGCCTTCTGGTGCAATAATAAAACAAGATTGAAAATATAAATTTGGAAAATGCTCATCGCATTCATAGGCATTGCCGGCAATATACATATTATTTTTTTGAGCAATACGACCTAATTCTGAATACTCCGCCCCATCTTTTGCAAGACAAGCTTTCTGCTGCCATTCCGCAAAATCTTCGCCCATGGGAAAACCTGTTAATACATATTCAGGTAACACAACAAGTTTTAAATCGAAACCAATAAATGCTTTACTGGCAGAAATTCCTTGCCCGATATTTTCAATATTGTTTAAAATACATTTTCTGGCATCAGAAATATGAATGTATTTATTAACGGCTTCACAACGCACCTGAAGCGCTAATGCAAGGTAAGTTTCTATCATTGTATCCCCCTGAAAGTCTGAAATTCAAATATCAGCGGGCAGGGTGAAAGGCAATCATCACAAAACAAAAGCGTATTTTAAGTTTCAGTTCCCCAATCAAAAAAACGTAAAGTGATTCCTAAACTCGCCACTAGCCACAAAACTATAATTCCAATTTGAGGACCGAGTTCCATCACCCCCGTTGCATTGTTGGCAATTTCTCTGAGGGCTGTATTTATTGCAGTCAAAGGAAACCAGTACGATATTTTTTGAATTACTTCTGGAAAATTCTCTACTCTAAAATAAACTCCAGATAAAAACAACATGGGAAAAAAGAAGAAATTTGCAATTCCACTTGCAGATTCAGTTTTTTGCGTACGAGATGCAATTGCAGAACCAAGCAGGCTCGAAGTTATTCCACCTAAAAACAAGATAGAAAAAAATTCTACCAATGAACCTTGAATTTTAAAAGAAAACAAATACGAAAAAATAAATGCCAGTGCGACTACCTGCAAAAATAAAAAGAGTGACCGAGCCAAACTGAAACCAATAAAATAATCTATTTTACGAAACGGCCCCAAAAAAAGCCGCTTAAACAAACCTTGCTCCCTGTCGCTGACAATGCGAAAAGTAACACCGAATATTCCGCCGGTCAGAATTGTTAAACCAAGCATTCCCGGTATAAACCAATCAGAATATCGCATTCCTGGCACTTCAATGTGAGTCGTAGGAAGTGCCATTTTATTTGCTTTTGCTATTAGCGCTAAAATAGCAGTTTCTTGCGCTTTAAATTGGTTTTTATTCCGAATGGAATAAATGTGGGTGGGCGACAAAATCACATCTGCCTTTTCTAAAGTAAATATATCACGCACGCCTTTACTGAGTTCGTTAATATTACTTATAGAACTTTTGCCAGACAGTTCACTAATTTCCTTATCGATCGAGGCTGGCACATCAATCAAATTCATATTTTTTTCGCGAGTAATCTCCGACAAAAATTCTGCCGAAAAACTATTTTTTTGCGACAGAGCCACAATCATTTTATCGTTTTGGCTATCGCTCGAAAATGCCATTGCAAAAACGATTGTATTTAAAATAGGAAATCCAAAAGCCCAAAACAAAATTGTTGGTTCACGACTAAAACCACGAACAGTCAACAAAAATATTTGAACCCAAGCCAACCTTTTAAATCGATTTAAAATTGATAATTTATTCATTTGATTTCACCCGACAGACTGCGCCCTGTTAACTTAAGAAAAACATCATTTAGCGTCGCTTGCCTTGGCTTTTCTGGCACCACAAATCCTTTCATCACTCGCTCTATCAATTGCGCCGGAGAGCCCGCTTCAATGATTTTTCCGTCGTCTACAACAATGAGTTCGTCACACAAAGTTTCTGCTTCTTCCATATAATGCGTGGTGAGAACAATTGTTTTTTTCTCTACTTTCAAATTGCGAATCAACGACCAAAATTCATTGCGAGTAGTGGGGTCTAAGCCAGTTGTGGGCTCATCTAAAAAAATAAGATCTGGGTTACCTACTAATACTGTGCCTATAAAAACTCTTTGTCTTTGACCACCACTCAAAGCCATAAGGTAACGCTCAGAAAGTGACTGTAAATTCAGGATTGAAAGAACTTCATGCACTTCCTTCGGATTTTTATAGAAACTCTGAAACAATTCAATTGCTTCTCGAACCTTTAATTTTCCGTAAAGTTTGTTCTCTTGTAATATTCCGCCCATTCGACTTTTAATTGCTGTCGCATTTTGAGTATAAGTTGTGCCGAACAATTTTAATGTGCCACTCGTCGGTTTCAAAATGCCCTGAAGCATTTCCATCGTTGTCGATTTTCCCGCCCCGTTGGGTCCCAAAATTCCGAAGCAAATACCGCTTTTTACAGTAAAGTTGATGCCCTTTACCGCTTCGACAGTATGTCGCTTGTAGACCTTTTTGAGGTCTATAGCCTCAATGACGATATCACTTTGCATTGGTTTTAGACTCCCCATAAGTGGCTCTTTTTTCAAAATAAATCGCTAATATTTTTGATTTATTTTTTTATAGTTACAGTTTTACAATAATTGCCGATAAACAGCTTAGACATCCAAATCTAGAGGTTGATGATGTCCCAAAGACAGTCGAAAGCATTTTTAGTACCTTTGTCGTTGTTTGTATGGGCTTGCGCAAATTCACACTTGCAAGGCTCTAAATACTGCGCACAAACTACAAGCATAATCAGTAACGGTCCAGGCATGGCGACAAGTACGCTATTGCAGGGAGGTTTTGTTGATGTGGTAGAGCGCAATTCTAGCGGGAACACCATTGCGTCCAGGAGGTGTACAACTTCATTGGAGCCAGGCCAAGATTTTAATGCCAGCGGACGCGTTAATTTATGGACTGCAATGCATTGTATATTCGACGATTCTCGCGACGAAATGGGAAGCACGTGGGAAGCGACTCTTCAACTCCAAACTTCAATGGGTTATTTACCGGTTAAATTGAATATTAAAGAACTGAATATTATTAACGAAAGTGCTCAAAAATTGCACTTTTCTGGCGGCGATAAAGCACTAGCGGCAAAAGCCGAAGCGCGAGTGGCTCGTTACCTTATGGGCGTAAATGCTGTGCCCGAAGCCCGATGCGACCTCGACACACAGTTGTACATTATTAGAGGCGAAAGTGCTTATATCAATGATGCACAAAATAAAGACATTAATTACCCCTACGAAGTAGGGTGCTTTGATTTTGTGGAAAATTTGCAGCTTAACGCAACATTGCAGCTCGATTCCGTATCCGACGAAATGCGTCAATTGATTTTGACTCAATTTAAAGATACCAGCGACGCACGCGAAAAAACAATAGCAAATTTAAAAGCAGAAAAAATTCAATTTGTTGAAAACTGGAAATCTTCATTTTCACTCTACCAATCGCAAAAACGCAAACAAAGCTGGATCGAACTAAAATCTATAGTTTCTGATGCTCAATGCGCACAAGGCGATTGGTCCAATGTTATCCATTCAAAAATTTCCGAGTCTGAAGGTAAGTTACTTTGTAGCGAAAGATCGACCATCGATTCCATTTTAAAAATATTGGGACCAAAACTTGATGAATCAGAAGGTGCAGATTTAATCGCCAAACTGTATCCCGCACCAAATGAAAGCATCATTATATTTTCCGATTTGCGCAATCAAGTGCGCCGAGATTACGTTAATTCCTGGGATGCCTTATCGGCAATGTGGACCAGCCTCACTGTAGAAGGTGGGCCCTCGATTCAAAGTACTTCGGGAGTAAAAGTTTTAGATGCCCTGACTCATCATCTCTATTTGCATTCAAATTTCAAAACCACAAAGGTGGCGGGTTCTGAGGCAGAAGTTGGTGTTCCACACTATTCAGCATTTCAACTCAAATATTTGCTCGGTGCAAACATTGGAACCGAAGTTGCGGCTGGAATTACCACGTTACTTTACCGCAGCCAGCCTAGCCTTCGTCTGTTGGGCCTCGAAAAAGGCGACAGTGGATCACAAGTGACGTTGTTTGGTTTTATGCCCATTGCAGTTGTTTCTACTTTGTCTGCACCGCTTGAAAAACTAGAGGTAGATCAGGCAAATAATGATTGCAAGTTATGTACAGATCAAAATTTTAAGTCAGTTGTAAAATCTATTGGAGCCATTTCAGGCGGTGCAGTTGTGCGGCCGTTGCCCGTTTCAACCGCGGTAAAAAACTTACCGAAACCTACTGAAAATCCCGACGGAACTGCGAATATTGGAATGCCTCAGACTCCAAAAACTGACGACCCCTTAAAAGACTCTAAACCATACGACAAAGTAACAAAAACCTCAGGTGGTTTGGAAAAAAAGGAAGTCACACAAGACAAGCCCGTAAATTCATCTGACTCAAGTGCAGAAACCAGGGGACACACCTGCGTTTTGTGACTCCCACATTTCGTCACAATCAAGCACCTTAAAGTAACACTGCAAAATTGTCCTTAAAGTAAGTGCCTCCCAAAGCCGAAAATTTGTTTGGCTAAGGGAGCTTCAATGCTAAAAATAGGCGAAGTTTCGCCACAAATCATAGAAAAAATGACCTCAACCTTTGCAAGCAGAATGCAATGGATGCGCGGACGCATGATGCTCTCACTTGGCATTTCGATTCTTGTCATCTGGCTCGGGCTTTCGTGGATAGTTTTTAAATCTGAGCAAGGACAATTTGGCGCTAATATTTCTTCTTATTGGGACGGCGTCTGGTGGGGCATTGTTACTTTACTCACCGTTGGATATGGCGACTTGTATCCTGTCACCGTTCTTGGAAGAATTCTTGGAATGGTTTTAATGATCGTCGGAACGCTGGCAATGGGAATACTCACTGCCAAGATATCGTCTCATTTTTTATCTCAGGTACTTTTGGAAGGGCGAGGGACTGTGGACAAAGATAAACTCAAAAATCACTTTATTGTCTGTGGCTGGCAAGAAAACATCGAAAATTTACTGCTCAATATTTTAAATTCCACTCCCGACTTGGATATTGAAAATTTAGTTCTTGTTGCCAACTTAGCTCCACATAAAGTCACAGAACTTCAGACACACTCAAGCCTGAAAGCGATGAAAATTGTGGTGGGCGACGCCTTTCATCAGTCCGCATTAGATAGAGTGAATCTTAAAAAAGCGAGAAAAGTGCTTATTTTATCCGACAGGAGTCCGGGCCCGGGCGGACAAGTTCCCACAGATTCCGAATCAGACGCTCGCACTATATTAACCGCCATAACAATTTCAAATCTAGCTCGAGGCACCATAGTAACTGCCGAAATATTAAACCCGCAACTCGACTACTATCTCAAAATGTCTGGTGTCGGTGAAATTATTTATTCCAGAGAATACAGTCGATTACTAATCGGGAAAGCCGCTGCTGGAACGGGATTGTCAAATATAATATATGAACTTCTCAACCCCGAGAGTGATTCTCAAATTAAAACCATTGCTTTAGAGCCCACTTGGTTTGAACGGGAATACGGCAGTCTTAAAATCGAATTTGAGCGCATATATCCCAAGATGCAAGTAATAGGAATATTGGAAAACACAGGCAATATCCATCGCATCAAAGAACAAGCCTTGCGTGAGGCGCAAAAAACTTCCGACGTCGATAATTTTATCAAAAATTTGAGCGCTGTAAAAAATCTAAAATGTAACAATCCGATTTTCAATCCCAGTAAAACTTACATTATTAAAGCAGGCGCAGCTGTTATATATATTGAGAACGACGAATCTATAGATAATGTTATATCCAACGGAAAAGCGGCATAAGGAATATCATGGGGATTTTGAGTGCGATTCAAACAGGCGGAATGAATTCCAATTTACTGAGTGAACAGCAGCGAATTGCATTTTTGTCGAAAGTTTCACTTTTTGAAGACATAAAGGAAAATTATGCAGCATTAAAAATGCTAAGCAATATGATGACTGAAAAAAACTTTTCTCAAAACCAAACTGTTGTTAAAGAAGGGGAATCTGGAAGAGACATTTTTTTCTTAGTCCAGGGACAAGTGAGCGTGTATAAAAAAACACTCGACGGAGAATTGTTTAAAGTACATATTTTCAAAGAATCGTCTTATTCCTTTTTTGGCGAAGCCGCGTTAATTGAAGACGACGTACGGTCGGCCACAATTTCGGCTGATTTCACGAGTATTTGCCTCACCCTCAACCGAGACAAATTTGTTGAGTTTTGTAATAAACAACCACAATGGGCATTGCCTGTTTCATTGCGTGTCGCTCGTACGGTAATGAGTCGCCTCAGAAAAACAAATAATGATTTGATGACTCTTTACGACGCATTGGTGCGAGAAGTACGCGGTGAATAAATTGTATCCAACTTTGATTTTCAAAATGATTTTAAAAGTCTAGAATGCTAGTGTCTAAACTGGGGGTATCTCAAAATGTCATCAGACAAAAAACTTTCTACATTTGAA
>JAYTOT010000101.1:0-2560 GCA_043747645.1 Pseudomonadota bacterium
TGTCTAAGTTGTTGAAATATAAGAACTTATACTAAACAAGGCTTTTTAGCTAACAGCTTTAGATTCAAGTAGTTACATATTTTCAAGCGAAAGTCCTAAATTAGTTATTTTCTATTCTCAGCTTTTCGGATTAAGTCATAAAAACTTTTATTATTTTGAATGCCGAAACTTTTAAGCCAATTTCGTAAAGTTGGTCTTGATATTCCGATGATGCTTGCGAGTTCGGATTTACTTTCTGAGTTGGTGGCTTCTCGTATGGCTTCTAAAATTTTTCGCTTGCGATTCTTTTTGTTTTCAATTTCTTTTTCTGAAAGTTTTCTCGGCTTTTTTACTCCTTTGTTTCTGCCACGATCAATAGGAGTAGTTTTTTTTGTTTTTATACCGTTCTCTTCGATTTCTTCAATTACCTTTCTGCGTTCCCAAATTAGCGCGTCTTTATAACGATTGGTGATTTGTTCAACAATCGTTTCAAAAGTTTCTTTTTTGGCTGCTCTATCATCTTTTTGCTTATCATAACAAGCCCAAGCCCAACTTATACACGCCTCTTTTAATACGAAGCCAAGATGAGTTTCAAATTCGCGTGTGGCATTACAGACTTGCTTTTCGGTAAGACCTTCAAAAATCTGGACGGTGTGCTTGTTTCTATTTTTTGCGGCAAAAGTCAGTTCAAATGTTCCTTTTTCATCGTGTGAAGCGCGAACCTCGAAAGTGGAATCAAAAAATGGATGTTCGCCTTCTCGAAGCGTTTTAGTTGGCAAACCTTCGCCCTCAAATTCATCTTCAGCGAGATGATTTAAGTTTCGATATTCGGAAATATCTTGAGCAAGCCGATTTCCTTTATTAGTAAATGTTATAAAACTTCTTATAGGCAGACTTCTTTTCTTTTTTGTCATAAATCTTACCTGCTTTCGACAATCGCAATTTCTTCGGCGGTCAACTCGTAGAGCCAATAAACAAGCGCATCAATTTCATTTGTCGCGCCTACTGTGCTTTTGGCTTCAATATTTGATTTGAGAAACTGCTCACTATCAAAATTATCAGAAAAAACTTCAAAGTTTAATTTATTAACGCAAAAAACACGGAGGCAAACCTTCTTAGCAACAAAGTCGAAAATTTTGGTAATCGGTAAGCTAATGATTTTATTAAGCCGATCAAAACAAAAATAACCAAAAGGAGAAATTTATGCCCGATCATCAAATGATTCAGAACATTGTCGCATCCAGTCTAACTTTAGCCACAGGTGCAAATGCTGTTGACACCTTGTTCGATGCCTGGTCTCACACTCGTAATCTCAGAGAAAACGGCGGCTGCGGAGACGAAAACTTAGCCGTCGCCGAACATTATCTTTACGCCCGTTATTATGTTGCCAAAGAAGGATATTACGGCTGGACAAAAATGCAGTTATTGATTACGGGTTACAACACTCTGAAAGTCGCCGGTTTGGAAGGACTTTTACCGGAAACAGGCGTTTGTAAGGTTACTTCGTTTTCGCAAATAGATGTGGATTGGAGTTTTCGCGGGGCTGGCGACGGTCTCGATAACAATCGAAAAGGCAGCAAGTCGCCGCAAATCTTAAAAGCACCTGATTTGCCGCTTTAACATTATTCGGGCTTGTGAGATTGGTGTGACATTTACACGATTTTGCGATGGATAAGGTTAAACAAAATGACAGCGGTCAAATTGAGGCATTAACTCTTCCAACAGTTTTAAATGATGCGGGTTCTATGGCGGCTTTCCGAAATGTCATTGGTCGAAACCAGTCGAGTCAGAACCTTTTCGTGGTGGTTTTCCTAATAAAATCTAATTTTCAATGTTGAATCAACATAAATAAAAAATGAATAGTCGAGTAAAAATATGATTACTGCAATCTGTGAAATTACATTGGCTGCCGATACCAGCCGCAAAGTTAAAGTCCGATTAAGCAAAGAGGGCGACAGTAAATTTTTGTGGAAAGTGATTGAAGCATCAAAAGAAGGTCTCAAATTACCGGCTTCTAACGGCACTTGGATCGCTCCCTACTCTTGGGGAAATACTTTGACGCTTCTCGGCACGAATAATCTTATGCTCGTCGCCTACAAAATAAAAGACGACTTTTGGAATGATTTGACGGCGAATAAAACCGTCGAGACCGATGATGCAACGCTTGTTAACGGCAATCCCAGCGAGGAAAAAGTAATGTGCAAATTGTCAAACGGTTGACGAATGCTTGATTGGTGTTTCAAAACATCTACGCGAAACTGCCGATTTACTCGAAAACCGAAGCCGTCGCCGATTGTTAATCCTCTATGTGCCTTCAATTATCGCCTGCTCTTCCGGCGTGATGTCGTAGAGCCGATAAACGAGCGCATCAATTTCATTTTCCAGCGATTGCGTGTCTTTGCCCGTTTTCTTTAATTCAAGGATTCGGTCAACCAGCGCATCGCCTTTCAAAATGTGGTAACGATATTTCGTTACCCAAACCAAATGAGCCGTTAAACGCGAAACCGTATGACTGCTATCTCTACTTTTAGTCATGTTGCTCTTTTATCACTTTCGAGAAGTGTGTAGCAACTAAAGTCTT
>JAYTOT010000102.1:0-20486 GCA_043747645.1 Pseudomonadota bacterium
ACATCATGGCCATGAGAAAGTGCGAGCATTAAAGATTTACCAAAAATAATGAAACGATTTTTTCAGCCAATGCGGAATTTTCAGGAAATTGCAGCGTCATTCCGTCAGCCCGAACCGCCGTAATTATTGCAGGAGTATAATGCGGCAAAATTGGCTCAGTTGTGATTTGCGTGATTGTAAAATTTGGAATTTGAACGCGCCTTTTAAATTTTTGGGACGCAACAAAGTTAGGTTTTTGCTCTAAAAATTCTGGCCATTTTCTAATTGTGCTGGGGCAAATTTTACAAGCGGCTGCAATTTTTTCTAGGCCTTGCCGCCGCGCCAATGCGATAACTTTTAAACGTAAAGGCCGGTGAATCGCCGCGATCCGCAATTTTCCGCTGCGTAGGGAATCTAATTCAGATACAATTTCCTGTGTTTCAGCAAGCATAATGTCACCTCTATAAGAGTTGTAATGCTTGCAAGCTATTGAGTTCAATTTTTAAAATCTAGGAATGTTGCCGAAGGGACACGTCGGCAAGAGCAGTTGATACGAAACTGAGGGCAAGTAGTGTCAAAAGACGTTTCATAAAATTCTTCCTTTTCCATACTAAAAAAACCATTAATGTCTGCGGACTTGATTAATAAGCCCACATTACTTATCCCCTGACGTTCTCGTCAGGTCAAATATTTCCTGGGGTACCGACACGTGGTGTGGCCCCGAAAAAGTCGACAGTTACATATTTCACGACAGCTCATACTCCAAAGGGCTGAGTGGTGGCGCATTCGAAAATCCGACATTTATTGCAAATAACGAATCGGAAAAAAGCATTCTATGCATATTCTATATATATTCAATGCAACCCCAGCATTTGACGCCTGCGACAACTGATATTTCTAAGGTTCCGCTTATCAAAGTGATTTAAAAATTATTTATAAATTTGGCCAGATTTAATTTTGCGGTGGTTGCATTATTTTTAGAACATTCCCTTCAGTATCTTCAAAAACTATAATCGTTCCCCCAATTTTCCTTGTGATATCCTAAAATATTAACACCCAGTTCTTCAGGTTTTTCATAATCACTATATATATCATTTGAACGTAATGTAAGGGTCGCCCCAGCTAATGGCCCATGACTGTCGCAAGGAATTGCAGGAATAGGATCTCCGCCAGTGCCATGCAAACCAATTCTGACGCCGCCGCATTCTAATAAAGTCCACCATTCATCAGAATCAAATAATTTCATGTCTAAAATCTGAGTGTAAAACTTAACTGCTCTGACCATATCTTTCACATTATAATAGATATCCTGGACGCCATCGATCATAAAATCCCCCTAAGAAAGTGTTTAAATAAATTTTTACAATTCATAGCTTAACAGGAGTCTCCCGACCAAAACAGAAGTCGGAGTCTGAAGTGCTTGCGTAACGCACTATTCGTGTCAAAAAGTTCGTCCGCAGTTGTTACTTTGATGTTTTGAAGTGCCTCGTGTAATTACAAGTTGCGACACAACATAAATGCACGAGGCACCCCATGCCAAGTCTTACAGTTCCGCTCGTGGTTCGTAAAGTGGCAGACCGATTTAAATCGTGCGCCGGGGTTTCATATGGCTCGCTTTGCACTCTGATTCATTGCACTGCTTGTGGAATTGAAACTCTGGCCGATATGGTGCGCGAAGCCCCCTGGTCACCGTCGGAATCAGCAATTTCTAGAAGCTTTAATGAATTTGATTCTGCTAGGGTTATAAAGAGAATGCGGGCTAGCTTATTGTGTAAACTGAGGGCGGAATTAAATCCCGAACGATTTTGCTTTGCGGTCGATGACACCATTGTTCCCCGTTATGGTAAGTTTTTATTCGGAATTGGCAATCAAAGACAGCATGGAAAAGGCGGCTCGATGCGTGGACAACGCATCATGGTCCTAACGCTCGTAGACAATGAGCGAGGAGTGGCATATCCACTCGACTTTGCTATGTGCTTCAACGTTGGCGCGCCTGGATATATCAAAGGTCATGACCTCTGCATAAAATTAGTGAAGGGCGTCATTTCAGAAAGATTTCCACCGTTGTTTACGACTGCCGATTCCTGGTTTGATTCAATTGAATTGTTCGAAAAGTTCGATAAAGAAGGTCTTACATTAATTGTCGAAGCGCGGCAAAACCGTTGTGTAAGGTCGTCAGCTTCTTCGAAGGAGCCTTGGAAAAAATGGAAGGATATGCTTCATAAACAACGGAAAGTTGGAGTGAAACTTCCAAAATCGAACCGTGCAAAAAAATCCAAAAAGACCAAATACATCGCCACTCGTCGCGTTCGAATAAAAGGGCGCAGCAAGCAGGTCATTGCCTGTGCGGTGTATAATAAACCTTTTGAAAGCGATTTTTTTGCAGTCTATATCTCGAACAATTTGGCATTGGATGGTGGCGATCTCTGGGGATATTCACGAGCTAGATGGCGTATTGAAGAGACATTTCGAATTTTAAAACAGTCATTATCTCTTTTAACTTTCCCGAGCACCAGCGAATCAACTTGCATAGCCAATATCGTTGCACCATTTTTGATTTTAAATGAACTTTATCTCAATCCAGAAGCATGGCTTGGTACTAAATTACAGTCTGTAGGAAAGATTTTGAAAAATTACCAAGAGAATGAGTTTTGGAAAATGCTGGATGAAATTTCGCGTGGTACGAAAAGAGTGACCGTTATTTATTTACAGAAAAGAAGATCTCAAACAGAAAATCAAAAAAAACCAGTAAATCCAACTGCGGACGACATTAGAAAGTATCTTAGTTGCGCGTAATTTGATTTAATTGCTCAAGCCGACCGCCAATGGCGGGAGGCTGCTGCTTAACATAATGAAACATTGACTTGAATAGTATGTCGAGTCACAAGTACTATAAAAAAAAAGGCAGTAAGTACAAATAATTCTGCATTTTAAATAGGAATGGATTTATTTCAAATGAATGAGACAAATAACTTGAAACGCAAAAACAAAGCCCTCGCTTATATCACTCGTCAAAGTTCACAGGGGTTTGAACTTCTAGTGCATGTGCACAAAGATTTTCCAGAGGCGGGAATACAGGTTCCTGGCGGGACAATTGACGCGGATGAAACCGCAGAGCAGGCGTGCCTACGCGAGGCGTTTGAAGAGTCTGGAATTCAAAATTTGCAAGTGGCATCGGCCCTCGGAGATACGGAAATAATTGCTGATTGGGATAATGGAAATACCCATCATCGACACTTTTTTCATCTCATTGCACCAGGCCCACTTCCAGACAATTGGTCGCACAAAGTAACAAGCGGAATCGCCGATGCTGGGTTAATTTTTAACTATTTCTGGATTGAACTTTCTCAAAATGTTGTTCTTGAAGCGAAACAACATGCAAAAATAGGTGCTCTTTTAAAAATTCTAGAAAACGAGTGAGATGTTGCTAATTTAATTTTTTTTATTTATCAACCAAGGCTACTAGTCACTTAAAGAACCATCACACGCTGCTAGCCACTTGTTAAAAGGCAAACAAAATGAAGATTCGAAAAACAGTTCGAGCAATTATTTTAGATCTCACGGCGCGAATCCTACTCATTCAGCATAAAGACATCTGGAATAATCAACCGGAAGGGTTTGCAACTCTTGTGTCGCTGCTCCTGAGAAACGAATTTCCAGAAACCCTTGTGCTCCTAGTCGACCTTGATGGACGGGATATTTGATAGCAGCCAATGTTGCAATGAAAAGTTAATTCCGTATATTTTTGGTTTACAAATGTGCTAACAGCCAGAATTCTGGAATTAAGCCACCTTCGAAAAAGCATTTAAAATCAGGTCTTCAATTTCTTTCAAAAATTCATCTTTATTTTTTGCTATTTCTCGTAAGAAAAAGACAGCAACAGCAAAACCAGGTGGGTGTTGAATTACTGTATTTCTGCCTTCCCATTGAGAAACTGTGGCGGCATCTAGGAGTAGCCGCAAACTGGGAGATCGGGCGGAAGGGAAGGAAGAAGGAATCAAACAGGGTAAAGAACAAGGAAGCGAAAATAAACTACACGAAGTGATTGGTACCATGCACAGCAAGGGCATGAATGGCGAGAAAATCGCCTCGATACTCGACCTCGAATTAAAATTGGTGGAGCAGATTTTACGAATCCAATTCAAGAAGACATAATTTCTGAAATGGGGCCGTCGGACGGGTCTGTACCATCGCCAAATGAGTTCACTTTGACTCCCATGGCATGGGCAATACTGACCCAAAGTTTAGTGGTTGAAATTTTGTTGCTCGGGAATTCAATCATTCTATTTACAAGCAAAGGGCCATTTTTTGGCGCTAATATAAAAAAAGGAACATTATCGTTGCCCGTGTGGTGTTCTCCTCCATTATCGGAAAGCCAAACAACTATTGTGTTGTCTGCCATTGTTCCTGAGCCTTCTGGAATTTTCTGAAGCGCACCATAAAAATCTGCAATCATTTGAGCATGAAGTCGATAAATAAATTTAACTTCTTCGAGGCCCATGTGCGCACCGTCTCCGTGATGATTCATGCTGGCAGTGAGTCCAGGAGTGTTTCCGGGAGAATAAGATTGATGTTGGCCACCCCGAGAATTTATGTGCGTTGCCGAACGTGCAAGCCCGCAAGAAAAAGCCGCCAATGTTAAATTGAGGTTTTCTGTAACCACATATTTAATTTCATCTAGGCTTCCTGACTTCGGTTTTACGGGATTACAAACAGCGTTTGCTTGGTCTCCACTCGCGCCTCCTTTTGAATCCATGTCGAGGCGTTTTTCCATGACTTCTAAAGAATTTAAGTACTGGTCAAGCTTGCCCCGCTCACTTGACGCCATCATGGTACGCAACGTTGCAACATCTTGACTCACGCGGTCTAAGATTTTTTTCTTTTTTGCAATTCTATCTTGCCGTTGTTTTTGCAAATCCGCTGCGGCCATAGTTTCCACTGCCGCTGCATTATTTACCTGACCTGATGCTCCAAACAAACGCTCGAAAGACTGCATAGGATCGAATCCACATGTAACCACCTGACCAGGCCCCGAAGCTAGGCACTCTTTTACTGCTCCACCTTCTTTAACTCCTAGGGCCAGAGAAGAAAAAGGTTCTTTGAGATTCATTTCTTTTTTTAAATATTGATCAATGCTCATGCCGCCCGGAACGCCGCTTTCTTGATTTTGTCGTCCAATGTCTTTGGCACACGTAAGCGACGAAAATCCCATGCCATGCAAATCGCGACTGATATTATTGTATGTATTTTTAACAATCAGCAAGTTGTCTTCGAACATTTTTAAAGGAGAAAATGCTTCTCCCAAATCAAATTTCATGGCACCAGGTGTACCTTGAGTTTTAATACGATTTACAAACCTGCTTTCTAGCCCGTTTCCGGACATATAAATTACAAGCCTCGGCCGCTGCAATTGCGCCGCAAATGCCTGCGAATAAATTTGATCGAAAACGCTCTGCGCAAAAAGTGACAGTCCTGCAAGTTTGAGGGCATCGCGACGGTTTTTAATGATTGTCATAGTTCATATTCCTTATGGTTCGAATAACGAAAAAGTCCGCGATGAAAAAAACGCCCCAAGTGCAACTGATAGACGTTTGCCACTGGCATTGTAGGCTGCATAAACACCAGCAAGATCTCCATTGCTTGTAAAGGCTCCTACAGGAATTTCTCTCGATGAAACAAAGCTCAAATAATTGGCAAGAAAACAGCGTTGCACCGACTCATTCAAAGAAAGAGCCGCAATTAATTCTGTGTGATCTTTAACTTTCAAACGCTGACTGTTTCCGGCAAAAGCAGGCAGTTCGGAGGCAGTGTCAACGGGCTTTGCATTGTCGAGCATGCGGGCACGACCCAAGGCGTCAAAACGCTCCAAAGGCTCCCCAAAAGGGTCCATTAGCTTGTGACAGCCGGCGCAGACCGGATTAGATTTGTGTACCGCAAGTCTTTCACGCAATGTGCCGGCCACCAAAGTTGCATCGGCCGCCGAAGGCACCCCTCCAGGTGGTGCGGGCACCATAGAACAAGCTATTTTTCTGGCAATCAGTTCACCCCTCTGCACCAATCGAGCATTTGCTCCCTCGGAAAAAGTCGCCAAAAATGCGGGATGAGTCAAAAGGCCCATGCGCGCCTCACGCGGTTGGCCCATCGGGCTCATTTTTACAAGGGAAGTCTCGGCAGAATCCCACGGAACATCGAAAATTTTTGCTGATTTTGGGCCCACAAAAAAATCTGGTGTGGTTAAAAGACGCGTCAGTAGGTCCATCGGATTTGCGGCCAGATCTTCTGCCGATCGGCGGAACGAATCCAACACTTCAACCTGAGTTTCTTTCCAATCCTGGCCGCCAAAGTCAGCGGGTTTTTCGGTAAAATACCTTCCGCCAATTTCCAGATATTCCGCCATAAATTGAGCTATTTTTCTTTTCCCATGTGCAGTTGCCATTAGCCTTTGCACTTGCGAATCCCATTGGGATTTAAGACTCCCAGAGAGAGTCAATTTCTGCAAAACATCGTCTGGCGGACGGTCGGTTAAAGCATACGAAAGGGCTTCCGCAAGGCCAGCATCTAAAACTTCTTTACGCTGAAGCGGAGCATCTGACTTGTTTCGCAACTCTATGCGAAACAACGAAAATGGCGACACGAGCATGGCTTCGGCAACCAAAGGCCAAGCGTCTTGAGCACTTGAAGATTTTATTGCGTCGCTTGCAAATGTAAAATATTGAAAAGAAGGTATAGACTCAGGGTTTCTCCTGAACAACACCTTACTTAAATAGGTCACAGCTGATTTGATACAAGCCTCTGAAGAATCATTAGCTTTAACGCAAGCAACAGATTTTATCAGATTTTCTACAACAAAAGGGGCTTCAGATTCCGCTTTTTTGAACAGCTTTTCTGTTCTCAATTCATCAAAATTTGCCAACATGGCATCGCTGGAATATTTTTTAGCGCCCAAAGCACGAAAAGAATTAGGTAAAGACGGATCTGACTGAAATGCCACCAAATTTTCTAACTGAGGGTCTGTGAGGGCCACGACTCGACTTTCAAACGGAGCTAAGGAAAGTGTCGATATTGATTCAACAATTTGTCCGTTTTTTGAGGGAGTGTTTTGTTCCGAAGTCTTACTATTTTGCAAAACTGCAGTATTTTTACGGCTAATTTTTTCAACCAAATTATTTTGGCTACTACAACCTGTAAATGACAATACTACGGATGCACAAAATAATGTTTTAGTGAGACGAAAATTTTCATTGCTTTTTGATTTCACGAAAATTTCCTCCTTTTCCGTCGGTGCGATGCCCCTTAGAACTCTATATTCGACATTCTTCTTTAAAATATTGAGACAATGCATTTTGAAAAAGCAAAAAGAGCGCGTTTGTATTGTCGCACATGCACATTATTCGATAAAAATAGCTACCCAATGGCGCGCCCAGCAGGTTTCCAAAAGACATACCTGCCAAAAGACATACCTGCCAAAACAACTCCGAAGGCCTTCCCCCGAGATTCTGGCGAGAAAACTTTGGCAACTCACGAGAGGCCACTGACCCACCCCATGTGGCGGCGCCAGCAAGACCTTGTAAAAATCGTGCAGCAAATAGCGCGTTTAAAGTATGTGCAAATGCAAAAAAACATGTCGAAACAGCAAGCCGATTTGAAACTCAGCGGCCGAAAGTGATTGCGGATAGCGATGCAAAAAAGGAACAACTATTCCATAAATAAGCATGTCGACAAAAATCGCAAACGAAACTACAAATAAAATTATGTTTTCTTTTGCCTTAAAATTTAAAATATCTTTCATAAAATCTTAACCCCAAGCCTTAGTACGAAGCCAATTTTTAAACAGATTAACTTTCAAAGTCTTATCAAATAAACACTAATTCTCTCTAAAATAAACACTAATTCTCTCTAAAATATCATTTAAAGTAGGCTGTCCTCGGTAATAAAGTGCTTTTTTTTTTCGTACTCGCGTTGAAAAAATTTCCGATCCGATTCGTTTTCAAGGCTCAAGGCGGAACTGTTTGCAACCCGGGTGTCGTCGCTGCCAAAACGGACTTTTTTATGTGCCTCATACTCAACAGTGCCAATAAACGCTTGAACTTCAGCTGAGTCTAAAAGCTGAAAAACATCGTAATAATGGCGCAAAAAGTTTTTTGGCATTTCATTTTTTTCTTTATAAAGTCTTTTTTCCTTACAATCGTTTGAAGCTTTTCAACAAAAGTATATCCAGGAAGGTAACAAAAAACATTTAAAGCACGGTTGTCAAAAACTGAAACACCGGCATCATTCGCATATTCCCACACCCACGATGAAATATCGCAAGGGCGATTCGGCGCAGTTGTGTCAAATCCAACTTCGAGCAAAATCCCTACTTTGAGGCCAGGAATAGGTGAAAGTGTGGACTCATAAAAAAAGGCGTATTCCTCCATTCCGGTATTTTTCATCGTCAAATTCGAAGTCACGCTCTACCGAAATAATTCCCGCAATTTTATTGCTCAAATATAAAGAAAGTGCATCAAAAAATCTTTTACGTGATTCACAACGCTGAGGCTTGTTTTGATTTTTGTTGACAAACACTTGCTCAGAATAATTTTTTTTATCTGGCTCAATGCGAATGTCAATGTCTTCAGAAAAACGATGGATGATGCCAAATCCTTTTGACAACGAAGTCCCACCTTTTAGCTGAAATACCAGACCAATTTTCGATAAAACACTCAGACAATGCATGATCCAGTAGTCTTTTTCTACCAGCGACGGCTCATTAATATTCTGTTTGTTTGCGCAGATATCTCAAAGCTCTGCAAATTTTGCATGGTCGTGAAGATACATAGGGTTATTCATTGTCACTCAGCAGAGCCAGAAGTTTTTGATAGGTGGAAGTTTTGCCATAGTGCCGGGCGGCAAAAAGCAATTTTCGATTGTCAAATTGAGGCATTTTCGTCTTTAAAACAGCTATAGCTGTTTCTGTATTTTCTGAAAGTTCAGATGACTTGTTTAAAAATTCTACCACCAAAAATTCTTTGGACAGCTCCTTAGGAGCTTCGCGCCACCGATAAAATGAGTAAGTGCGATTTGCCAAAGTGTACTCACCCACGCGCTTGCGATTGAACACAATGCGCGTGTTGTAAAGCTGAGTTGTTCCCAATCCCAGACTATTAAATAAATTTGGGCTGTAAACAACAAACCGGTCGTCTCTCAAAAAAGCCTTTATCAGATCCTGCTCACGTGGTTTTGCCGGTCCAAATTCCGAATGAATAGGGCAATAATAGAGCCCGTACTGTTCTCGGTGCAAAATTCCAGCTTGCAACAAAGTGGCAAGGGCACGGTCAATATTAGTTGAATAAGCCAATAGGTCTTGTCGCTGGTAAACGCCGCCTGGTTTTAGAAAAGCCTTCAGTTTTTGTAAGCTTAGGTTCGGGCGCATAAATACCTCTTTAGCTTTAGACGACTTATCGAATTTAAAGTCAAAAACTTTATTAGAAAGTCATGTATTAAGAACCAACGCATAGAAATTTGGAATTCGGGAAATTTTCCTAAGGAATTGCGACCGAGCGACTTGAAAAAAAGCCACCCTTCGGTGCCCACCAATCAAGACATCGCCCATGTGTTTCACATTCGTGGCCTTATGGAACGCATTGGGCGCGGCGGGCAGCTTATTTTAGAAGCTTGCAAAGAGTACAACCTTCCGCCTCTCAAATCGCATCTCGCACTTCCAAAAAGATTGCCAAATCTGCCCGTTTTGATACATCAAAACTTAGATTTTTCTGGGTATTGTTGCAAACTTTTACAAATTCGGGTGTTTTTACATATGCAATCTCCTCCTCTTATTTCTTTAGAAAAAGTAAGTTTAAGCTATGCAGACAAAGTACTTTTTGAAGATTTTGATTTATCTGTGCATCCAGGAGAACGAGTTGGCATTATTGGGCGCAACGGCACCGGAAAGTCGTCTATTGTTCGAATTCTGCTGGGCGAAGTCGTCCCCGATTCCGGTAAGCGCACTTTACGCCGCGATCTCAGAATTTCGTTTGTAACCCAGGAAATCCAATTTTTAGATGAAACTATCGATCGTATTATTTTGAACTCGCTGCCAGACGACAAAAACCCCGACAAACAGATCGATAAAATATTACAGCAGCTTGAAGCACTTGGTGAAAGGCTATCTTCAAAAGAAAAGCTATCCACTTCTGAGACAAACTCTATTCATCAAAAAATGGAAGATTTGACTTTAAAACTTCAAGATGTCGATGAGTTAAGTTCGGAAAACATTCTAGAAGGCGCACTTAAATTTGGCGGACTCGAGCTTTTAAGATCTCGTAAAACTTCGCAGCTTTCGGGCGGACAACGCAAGCGACTCCAAATTGTGTGTGCCTTGCTGCAAGATCCCGAGTTGCTCATAATGGATGAGCCTACCAACCATTTAGATGTAGAAACCGTTGAATGGCTTGAAGAAAGCGTACTGCAATTGCTAGAATCTAGCCGCAGTATTCTTTGGGGCGGCCGTGTTGAAAAAAAACACGACCCTGCATTTGTGCTGGTTTCACACGATAGAGCTTTGCTCGATACTCTTGTGAATCAAACCGTTGAGCTAGAACGTGGCTTTGCCCGCTCGTACGAGGGCGGCTACAGCAGCTACATGCAACAAAAAATAGAAGTTCAGGCTCAGTTGGCAAGCACTGAATCCAAGCTCTCAAATCGCATGAATCGCGAAATCGCTTGGCTGCGACAAGGCGCAAAAGCGCAAACTAAAAAACAAACGGCTCGCATTCAAAGAGCAGAAAAACTAAACACGCGATTGAGTTTGCTCAAACGCAAAAATGCCACTTTTAGTGCAACTGAAATAGATTTTTCCACTGCAGCCGAAGGAGAAATGCGCCTATCTAAACAGGATCTTATTCAATTTAGAAAATTTTCGGTAGACAGAACCTATGATGGTATTCACTACAGATTTTTTAACGATTTTGAATTTACATTAAAACCAGGCATGAGAGTCGCTATTGTAGGGCCAAATGGCTGCGGAAAATCTACTTTTTTTCATGCCGTAGCCTTTGCGCGCGACGAAAAAGGTAACAGCCCAAGCGAACTCTTTTTTCACGAAAACGCAAAAATCGCTCTTTTTGATCAGGAACGAACTCGACTGAAAGGCGCTGGAACCGTGGGCGATTTGCTTGTTCCCCAAGGTGGAGAATTTGTAAAATTCGGCGGAAAAACCATGCATGTGGCGTCTTATTTAGATAGTTTTCAATTTAAAAGGTCCGACCTCGACGTTCAAGTGAGTGCATTTTCGGGTGGAGAAAGAGCAAGACTTCTTTTAGCACGTACAATGTTAGACGAGGCCAATGTCTTGTTTTTAGACGAACCCACTAACGACCTCGACCTCTGGACACTCAGAGATCTGGAAGACAGCCTTACACTTTTTACTGGTGCCGCTATTTTTACGAGCCACGACAGGTACTTTTTAAGGCGCGTGGGAACCCACTTCCTGACTTTCGTAGGCAGGAAAATGGAAAACGGAGTTTTGGTCAACAAATGGCAGTTTTTTGCAGACCTCGATCAAGCTTTGGAATGTTCAAAAGAAAATTTAATGACAAATTAAAGTGCAGGTTTGCATTTATTTCGACTCCGCATGATTGTGCTTCCATGTTTTTTTTCACTTCGTCCCCATGCAAAGAGGTTTCAATGGTTTTATTTTCTCGCATTAGGATCTTTTCTCGCGAATGTCTCTTGGCAGTCTTTTGGGCGGCGGTCTGCTACCTTTCCAACATGTCGAGTCCTGCACAGGCCTCTGCTACCAGCGGAGCCAGCGCCAAGGCCCGCAAAGACTCGATCGTCACACTTGGAGGAATGACATTGGGCTTTATTCCCAGGCCTGCCTTAGGCTTCGTAGTGTCTTTTAACTTACTGGGGAACTTGGTGCCAGAGGCCTTTTTAGAATACGGCGCTTACAAAACACCTTCTACGCGAAGCCGCCGCACTCGCATGGGCGGGCGCTTGCTGTTTTTTCCCGGCAATAGCTTTTACTTCGGAATTGGAGCTGCGCTCGATGCTACACTTAACCGAGAGCTAACCTCGACATCAACCTTGCTCATTGATCCGACTGCACCTAGCACTGGCGCGTGGTACGGGACATATCAGCAAATCGATGGCGAAGTGTCGTTAGGAAACCGTTGGCAATGGGACTCAGGACTGACTTTGGGTGTCACCTGGATCGGCTACTCGCGAGGCCTGCGCAAAGAATCGCAGTCTGCTGAAAACAAGGGCGTTTCAGCAACCTACGCCGAAAGCCTCGGACGCGATTTGGAGCGAACCTCGAAGGAAGGCGGGCTCCATTTCTTTAAAATAGTATTTGGAGCTTCACTTTGATTTCAAGACCAAATATCAGTGGTTTTACCCTTGGATTTAAGTTGCCCAACGCTAGGTGGGCTATGTTTTTCAGTTTAGTTTTATCCTTGAACAAAATTAAAGTTTAGTTTCAAATTCTTTAAAATCATGGCTGAATTTGACAAGAGGTTTTTATGATTTTTCATATAGTGCGGAATTATTTTTTAGTTTCTTTAGCTGGCATGTTTATTTTACATTCTAAAGCTTATGCAGCAAATAGACTTGCTGTGTTTGTTATTGGAGGAGCTCAAACAACGGAACAAAACTTTGCTCCCTTCGTGAATTCTCTAAATCTTGTTCCAGATCAGATTTTAGTAAGGTTCCCAAATACAAATCCATTTACTGCCAATCATATGATAAATATGAAAGAATATCAAATTGATTTTCAAGCATTTTCACAAAAAAATACTGCAGGCGTTGTTCTGTTTGCTTACAGTGGTGGTGGTAAATTTGCCGCAAAGCTGGCTCAAGAAAACGCCAACGTGCAAGGAGTTTTTTTAATAGATCCTGTTGATGGTCCTCCCCCATTCACAAATGATGAAAACAGATTTCCAACTGTACTAAAAGAAGACTCTCCCATTTTTAAAATGCCTTTTGTAATTGTAAAAAGCGAATTAGGCAGCAGTCCTGGACTTTTTGGTATTCCCTGCGTCCCTCCAAATTATGGCCCTGAACATTTTGCGCGATTTGTTGAACCAATAAAATTAAAATTTTACTTACAAGAAGGCGCTTCGCATTTAGATTTTTTATATCCTCCACTGAAACTATTGGCTGCAAATGCTTGTGCCCGCAGTCAAGAAATTTCAGGCACTGCGAGGGCGAACGCCCTTACTGCTTGGCTAGAATTTTGGAATGATTTAAACTCCAAAAAGGAATAAATTTGTTTGCCAAGCGCGCTCTTATCGCTGCGCATGGTTTCCTCACAAAAGAAATAAATAAAGGTAACACAAAAGAAATAGGCGTTGCGGCTGCAAAAATTTCAATCTTACAAAACCAGTATCAATTTCATTACTATGGCAAAAAACCACCACCAAAGCGTCAATGTTCCATTAGTATTGCTTTTTGCCCCCTCTAGTGGCTAAAGTAGGTCTTGGTAATGCCGATAAGCCATATCAATGCGTCGCAAAAAGAAAACGGCGCACGCGATTTCGGGAGATTCAAAAATGACAACCAAACCCCAAGCTCTCCCGCGCAGGATGAATACCAACCCTGGCACATCTTACGGCAATTACGTCAGAGAGCGTCGCCTTTTGATGAAACTGACGCAGCGCGCCCTGGCAGATCTCACCGGTGTCTCGCTCGATGTCGTGCGGCATATTGAGCAAGGAGGCACGCAGTTGCAGTTGGCAAAACTTCAGCAACTCATTTCTGCCCTCGGAGGCGAACTTATTGCTGTCGATCGCGCACCGCCAGAGCCGTTTGATGCCCGCAATTACGAAGAGGATCTCTCATGACACGCCATGCAAACATTTTTAAACGCGGAAAACTCATCGCTAAAATTGCAGAAACTGGTGAGGGTTTTATTCAATTTACTTACGACAATCTTTGGCGAACGACGGAATCTGACTGGCTGTCACTTACGCTGCCCTACGCTCAACACCTGCAACCGACGCGACAAAAGTCGTTGCCGCCATTCCTCGATGGACTCATACCCGAGGGCTGGCTGCTCACAGTCGCTCAACGCTTTCAACCGGATCTCGCCAAAGATCGGTTTGCACTCTTGGTGGCCACATGTGGCGATGCCGTAGGAGACGTTTCAGTTGCCACCGAGCCATCAATAAAAGAATTGTCTTTGCCAGGAGCAGCTGCCATTCCAGCGGCAAAAGAGCGAGGCGCAAACACATCAGGCCGATGCCTGGTGTGCGCTGGAGAGCTCGGGAACGGTGCTCATTATCATCCCAAATGTGCTCACGAGCTTTTCGGAACTCAAGACGCCACGTTGCCATTCTCACAGGATGAATTCGAAGAACTCGCCCGGGCAAATATTAACGCACGACTCATTGTGCCCGGTGCTCAGCGCAAAATCTCGGCTTCGCTCACCCGCGATGCAAAAGGAGAAACAGGGCGACTTACCATAGTCGGTGCTGGAAAAGATGGCTTGTTCATCGTCAAACCAGAGCATCCCGAGGCACCAACTTTTCCCGCAAACGAACATTTAGCAATGAGTTTAGCTCGAACTGCGGGATTACCAACAGCAGTTTTTGGATTAATGGTGGGGCCAGATGGCAAGTTTGCTTACGTAACACGTCGTTTCGACCGAGTCTGGACCAGCAAACACAATGGCGTCACAAAGCTGGCTATGGAAGATTTCGGCCAACTTTTTAATCGCATACGCGACAACGACAAATACAAAGGTTCGTACGAACAAATCGGCAAATTCATTCGCGATCATTCGCCACAAGCGCTCTCAAACTGTGCTCAATTATTCGACCAAGTTTTTTTGGCGTACTTGATTGGTAACAACGATTTTCACGTGCGCAACATTTCGGTCTTTGTTGAAAGTAACAAACCGCTCCTCACCCCAGTTTACGACTTCACAATCACTCAGCTTATAGATAATGAGCCCGAAATCGATACGACCCTGAGCGTCAACGGCAAAAAGGCAAAGCTTAAAAAGGAAGACTGGATAGCCTTTGGCGAAAAACTAGGTTTCGCATCAAAAGCCGTAGAGACCAAGCTGCAGCGCATAGAAAAGTTAATGCCTAATTTTAATCTGGTGATTAAAAATTCATTTCTGCCTGATGAACAAAAGCTTCAACTCTGCGCATTCATGAATTCCAGAATGGCGCGGGTGTTAAAATAAATCCTTCTGAAATCGTTTTATTCAGTTGACTTAGACCGAGCGCAAACAATTGCAAATTAACGCCTTCAGGAAAAATTATTCTGTAGAGTTTCCTTTTTTGAGATCGTTCGATTAAATTTCAAACTACGAATATTTATTGATCGCATGGAGATTTTATGCATAATTTAGGAGCCATAGACCCCGGAAGAAAAATTGATTGGGGCAATACCACCGAAGACTACGCAAAATATCGACCAGGCCCACCGCCTTCATATTTTGATAAATTAGGTGCTCTAAATGTTGGGCTACCTCATCAATCAATGCTTGATTTAGGCACCGGAACAGGAGTGTTAGCAAGAGAGTTTGCCAAACGAGGAGCAAAGCATGTTTGCGGAACCGACATTTCCGATGTTCAAATTAAAATGGCCGCAGAACTCGCTCAAAAAAGTGGTCAGCACATTCGGTTCGAAGCCGCTCCTGCCGAAAGCCAACCATTTGGTGACAATGAATTCGATGTCATTACAGCAAATCAGTGTTGGCTCTACTTCGATAAAAGAAAAGTTATTCCAGAAGTAAAACGATTGCTAAAACCTGGCGGTGTTTTGGTCATTGGACATTTCTCATGGCTTCCTCGTTCAGACGAAGTCGCCAGGCGGTCTGAAGAACTCATCTTAAAATTCAATCCGCAGTGGACTGCTGCCGACTATGATGGCGTTATTCCAACATCCTACAAGTGGGCAGAAGGGCATTTTCGGCTCAAAAAAATGTTCTATTATGATGAACAAATCCCATTTAATATTGACTCATGGCGTGGCCGCATGCGCGCTTGCAGGGGCGTGGGCGCTGCCCTATCTGTGGATGAAGTGAATAGATTCGATCAAGAGCACGAGCAGCTTTTGCGCAGCACAGTTGGTGAAAATTTTACAGTTCTTCATCGCATCGACGCAACCATTTTTGAGCCAATTTAAGTTGGCTTAAGAGGGTTTAGTGCGTTATGCGCTGCGAGGCCCATATAGCGCCCTGATGGCCACTACTTATTGTCGCTCGAAAAGACATCTGCCTGGCCAATGCATTTGTCTCTTTGGATTTTGAGCAGAACTGCTAATGCCTACATATAAACCTGACGAAAAAAATTAGACGATACTGACGTAAACTCTATTGTGTCTAATAATATCAGACGCTCGTAGTCTTTCAAAACTCAACAAGAGTAAAGCATGTTTAAAACTTCATAATTTCAGATAGTTAAATTGTTAGTTTCCGCATTAAAAAGTTTACTGCTTTCAAAACTCATCTCAACTAGATTTCATTTAAGAGTCACAAAGCTGAAAATTCTGAACGATTTCAGAAACCAGCTGTGCTCAAAAAGGAGTTTCTTATGAAATCGGTATACTTGTTTGCAAGTTTGGCTTCTGTGGTTTTGTCTATTTCGGCTTGTGGTAATTTCACACAACAGAAAGAATCTAATAACCTGTCTTTTACTGGCGAAAAATCATTTTTAATTATTCAAAAATGCGAAAGCAGCTACATTAACGACAAAAGAATTGGTTTAGACGGAAAACCTGTGCATGGTTCAATCAAATTAAGCATACAAACAGATGCAGCAAAATCCAAAGTAGTATCTGCATCATTTGAAGCTTTTGTAGCAGGTTATGTCCTACCTTCAGGCGAATATCAACATTCCGCCGTTTACTCTGCAAAGAGTCTTAAAGTAACAGATTTCCGCACCGGCGGTAGACATACTTTTAATAGAAGGTTCTTACTTGAACCCAAGCAAAATGTCATTTTAAATACCGAAAATTCGAATCAATCCATTTCATTAGATTCATTGAACATTTCAACAGATGCATCAGATACAGCATTTTTATCTTTAGAAAATTTAGATGCAAATGGCCAAGTTTCCAGCTCGATAGAATTGGGAAACTGCGGATATTCATTTTTACAGAACCTGAAGCTTTTAGACAGCATCAAGTAATAGCTGACAAAAATAATCTCAAATTAATCCTCTTAGATAGGACAAATCAAATCCAAATATTAGGCTATGCTTGCTCAGAATCACGGGAATTTCTGGAGATCAGAAAATAATCTTTGGCAGCTTTGGTATTCAATGGAAGTAAAAATCCGATAGATGCCCCACTCCCAACAGCATCTTTAAGCAAATTAACGAGGAGCTCCAAATCGGATTCTGTGCCCGACAATTTCTCAATTTGCATTTACCCCGTCGTCCTCCATTGAAAAATAAAAAAGCAGAGTGTGAACCTTTGTGATATTTGTGGCGTCCTGTTTTTGCAACTCTCCAATTTTGCAAAGCGGCTGCAATTTATTCAATGACCCGGAGGCACTCCCCCTTGAATCCTCACCTCATACGCTTCGTAGCTGGGCGGTTTTTCGCGTCAATAGCCGATCAATTTCTAATGTGTGCAGCTCCACTCCTCGTGTACAAACAAACCGGAAATATCGCAGTTTCTGGACTAGTGTATGCCGCTGAGTGGACGCCTCGCATACTTTATTATCCTTTTGCTGGCTTGCTTTCCGACAAAATTCAAGCAAAAAAATTGTACCTTTTAACCGACGGAGTGAGAGCTACGCTGTGCCTTTTTGCCTAGTTTTTATTGAGGGGTAATTACGGCAATACAGTAATTATTTTGTCCGTATTTACGGCATGTGTTGGCCTATGCAGTGCACAGGCATTTATAGCACTTGAAGCAACTCTGCCGCGCCTGTTAAAGAATACTGAGCTTCCTAAGGCACACTCTACACTACAAGCCTCCGATCAATTGAGTCAAATTCTCGGACCTGCCCTAGCAGGATTTGCAATGAGTGCTTTAAATAGCAATATTTTATTCTTGATTGCTGGGCTAGGATTTTCAATCAGTGCCGTAAATATTCTCACGCTATCTCTCATAAATGCAGATATTAAGCCGGTAAAAATAAAAATATTTGAAGACCTTGCAAAAGGATTTCAAATTCTAAAGAGCAGCGTGTCTCTCCAAAAACTCGTGGTTCTTGCCGCACTTACAAACCTCATGATTGGCACTACTAGTGCTTCAAGTGCTGCAATTGTCACAGGAACGTTTCAGCAGTCTGATTATAAATTTGGTTTTTTAAATACCGGTTCTGGCCTTCTGAGTTTATTTTCTTTCCTACTCGTCCCTTGGTTTATGCGGCGATATGGTCTTATTACAGTTGCAAGGTATTCGTACTTTACAATGATATGCGGCACAGCACTTATGGCATTTGCCCCAAACTTTTTGGTTTTTACTGCTGGCTTTGCTGTTTTACTTGGTTTTTGTGGTGTTTTTAATGTTTGTATGCGCACCGAACTAGGCACTATTGTGCCAAAAGAACATCTTGGCAAAACCGTTGCATTAACTGTGTTGTTAAATCAAGCAGTAATTCCACTTTCGGGTCTATTAGTGAGTAAATTTGCGCCGATTTATGGCGCACAGAATGTACTTTTAGCTGCAGGAATTTGCGCAGGATTGTGCGGAACCACATTGCTATTAAAAATGAATTCAGTTCCTCAGCCCGAAGCAGTATTGTGAAGTAGCAAAAGTTCAAATAAGCCAGATGAAATGTTTACTTTAATATTCAACAAAAAAATAATCAGTTTCATGTTCGAAAATAAATTAGGGTCGCAAAACTCCCTAGGGAGCTTCATTCCTGCAACGAAATTCCATTGGGCATGCCGCCAACTTTTAACTTCAAAATTTCTTTGTCTTTCGAATTTTCTATGACACTCATTGTATTTTCGAATAAATTTGTAACAAATGTAAACCGACCATCCTTTGAAACTGCAAGCCCATGTGCACCTTTTCCAACATCAATGGTCGCAAGAACAGCCATTGTTTGAACATCTATTTTAGACACTGTTGCAGAAGGGCTATTTTTTTTGCCTTGGTTAGCAACAAAAATTGTTTTCTCGTCTGGTGCCAAAAAAATCTGAGCGGGACCTTTTCCAACAGCCAATTTTGTAATTTTTTTGCCAGGAAGCTCAATACGAATAAGTTCATTTTTGTCATTTAAGCTGGCAAACAAATATTTTCCGTCGGCGCTAATGGCCGTTGTAATTGGAACCCCGTCTACTTTTATACGGCTAGTTTCTTTTCTTTTATTTATATCAACGATACTAATACTTTTATCGCCCATATTTGCCACATATGCAGTTTGAATATTTTTACCAATGCGAAATCCGTGCGGCGAGCGACCCGTAAAAACTGAATGTGTCACTTCAAAATTCGACATATCAACGACAGAAACATTGTTACTTTTGGTGTTTGTTACCAATGCGTATTTTCCATCGGATGTAAAGTCTACATGGGCAGGGCCTTGCCCAACTTCAACTTTCTTAATTTGCGTTCCCGAAATCGTGGAATAAAAAACCACAAAGCCGTTTGATTTATTCTCATTTTTCGACGCCGATTTAGGTTCTGAAGTTTTCGATTTTGTATCGGCGTGATTGTGTGATTTATCGTCCACAGACAAAAGTGTGCCCGCTACAAGCTCGCCATTGGGCGATACTTGCACATTGTGAATAGGTCCTTCCGCAGATATTGTTTTGACTTGACCTTCCGGAAAGGTAATTTGTGAAAGAGAGCCACTTTCATTGGCTGTATACACTTTTAAATTGCCAATTGCCTGAAATTCTGCACCCTTTGCAAGGCCAATGCCCGATGAAAGAAACAAACCAATGCTGACCGAAATGCATGTTTGAGCCGACACAAAAGACAATTTCGGAAGCGAAAAAATGGGCCGAAATTGATTCAATTTCTTAGAACTAATTCTAAATCCACTAGACATTTTATACCTCGTTAAGGATATTTCAAAAAAATAAAAGCTCCCGTTTTGCATTGCATTATAGTTTACGTATCTGACGAAAGTTTCGTGACAAAACGCCAAAAATAAGACTTTCAATGGTTAAAAATATTTACCGATTGCAATTTAATAGCAGCAGTTTCATTTGCGCCATAAATCGCGCAATTTTTAAAAACGAAGTTCTTTGCAGAAGGCAAAGCCCTTGGCGTAATATCTAGAAACAAATTTTTTCATTGTCTTATTTTTTAGGGTCGCACCGGAGGTTTTTTTTTATGTCTAGGTTTTTTACGCCAAAGATTTTTACGTCAAGGATTTTTACGTCAAGGTTTTTAATACCGGCGAGTGCACTACTTTTATGTAACACTTCATGCAAACCCAGAGCCTATAATTCGAAACCAAAATCACTTGAAGAGATGCAGCGCCAAAAGGCCAGCACGCCAATGCCTGGCTTTGCCCTCGGTTTTGCTCAGGATAAAAAAATTCCTCACCAGGTCTTTCGCGATACGCTTGTCGTTAAAAAATCGGAAACTGAGGCAGATTTTGAAAA
>JAYTOT010000103.1:0-1253 GCA_043747645.1 Pseudomonadota bacterium
AAATTCCGGCACTTCAGCAGTGACTTCAAGCAATTCTATAGGTAATTCTCGATACAATGTGTATTTTATATCGCAAATCGACTCTGCCATTTCAAGATATTTACCGGCAAGTATTTTATTTGTTTTAATGCGCAACGACGACGTCAACCCTTGAAGTTGAACCTGAGTTGGCAATTCTGCAGTCTCATTTGATTCCAATTTAAACATTTTAATCCACCTTAATTATCTTCAAAAATGCATTACTAAAATTAATGTGATCCGATCTCATTCTCGAAAGACTCGGCAGAAAAATCAATGCTGGCCTCGCCTGCTATCAAGTCACTTTAAAAATTCCACATCAGCAAGTCATTGCCGAAAAAATGGGATTTAATTGAGTCGGCATTTTGCCAGCAATAGATATTGACAGTGTTTCGCACGGAACTCAAAAAAGAGTTTATGCCAAAATTCTTGCACAAGACCATGAAATTGCAATACCATCGGCTGAAATGATGACAGATAAAACAAAAAAATTATTTGAAATTTTGTTTTCATAATTCTAAAGTTGCACAATTTTTTTTAATTTTCTCACTGTATACTTAAGCCATTATCCATCACAATAGCCTGTCCCATAATGGCTTTAGGCGCTTCAAATAAAAGCCACATTAGGGTTGAAACAAATTCATCCGTCGCAATGAGTCTTGGGTCTGGAATTCTCGCCTGAAAATATTCCGCTTCTCGCGAATTTGCCTTTAATATAGTTTCAGTCATTCCCGTATCAATGAATCCGGGACAAATAGCATTAATTCTAATATCGGTTTTTGCGAGCTCTAATGATGCAGATTTTGTCAGCGAAACTATGGCAGCTTTTGATGCCGCGTACGCCGCCAATCCGGGAGAACCAATTAATCCTGCAACGGAAGCAATATTGATAATTCTTCCTGATCCTGAATTTTTAAACAGTTCAATTTCTTTTGCCATGCAGTGCCATGTGCCATTTAAATTGGTATCAATAACGTTTGTCCACAATTCTTCACTTATTTTCGAACTCGACACGAGGGGCTGACCAACTCCGGCATTGTTAATGGCACCAATAACATTGTGCCCAGAAGCACCAACATGCTTAAAAAAACTCTGGACTGATTCTTCACACCTAATGTCCAAAGAATATCTGTTTGCACTTGCTCCTTTATTTAAAAGAGCTTCAAAAAATGAACTGTTTTCGTCAGAGACAATGTCGCCAAGAATAATGTGCAAATTTGGCTTTTGTTTTGATA
>JAYTOT010000104.1:0-41265 GCA_043747645.1 Pseudomonadota bacterium
GCTGCGTTCAGTTTTTCTTTTCGAACTTCAACTGAGGGGTGTGTTTTTTCGAGGCCCTTAGTTTTTACTTCCAATTTTTTTTGTGCCAATCTGTCGAAAAATTTCAACATCGCGGCAGAATCGTAACCTGCTTTTGACGCCAGTTTAAGTGCAGAGTCATCGGCTTCAAATTCTAATTTGTGATCGAGCCCCTCGCTTAAAATCATCTTCATGCCCATATCAACCGCCTGAAACAGGCCCATTCCCGCGCCGCCGGTTCCCATGAGGCTTCTGGCGAGACTGTCGCCTATTTCTGATTTTGGTGGCTCGGGTCGCTTACGAACATCGCTTGAGTTCAGAATTTTTGGCTGAACTTTATCGTTGGATTTCAATCGGAGAGCTTTTAACACGTGTTGGTTTCCCACATGTGCAATTTCGTGCGCCAGTATAAATGCCAATTCTGCTTCGTTTTCTGCAAATCTTAGTGCGCCTAAAGTCACTAAAATATAGCCACCTGGGCATGCAAATGCATTAATTGTGTCGTCATCCAAAATTTCAAACATAAAGCGCCGCTCTTTAAAGTCTGAGAAACTCGCAACATAAGAACCAACAATATTCACATATTCAGTAGCGTCTTTGCGAGTGTATGGCGGCGATAAAGCCAACAAGCGACCAGCCATATTTCGACCTAATTCTAATTCAGCCTTAAAATCCGATTCAAACGGCGATTCTGCGGCCTTTAAGTCCAATTTTTCGGCATTATTATCGGCATTTTTTTCGTCTAATTTTGCGTTTTGAGCTGATTCTTGTTTTGCATTTTCTGTCTTAATTACAGACGTTGAAGCACAACCAGAAAGAATTATTCCACTTAAAATAACACTATATGCGTTTGCAATTGAGAAAAACAGCCGCACAATAAAACTCCCAATTTTGTCTGCAAATATACAGTCAAGAATCGGGCAGTGGCTCTAGGAAGTCAAACAAGAACGTCAGAGTCCTTTTCGGGAGCAAATTATTGCAGTCTCTATTTTGAAGGCGAATTTGCATCAATTTCAGTATTAACAGATTGTTCTAGGTCGCTGACTTTTTCTTTAGCCACAGCGCGATCTTCCATCACATAAATGCGGCGCATATCGGGCTTGACGTCGGCAGCAGCGCTGGTGTCGTTGTCATCGAGTCCACGAATACCCATGACAGCCGAACTCGTGCGCACACGCGAATTGTTCAAATCGGATTTTGGTCGGAGTTCCTGGCGAGTTCCCTGCAAAGCAGCACTTTCTTCAGCTTGCACCCTGACGATATCAAGCCCCTTCACAAATCCTTTTTTTCCGTCTGAAAGTAGCACTTGCCAATACATACCTTGGCGCTCAATGGCCTCAACCGACTCACCTTTTTTCAAACTTGCGATTTTTTCACTTCCGGTTTTTGCCTCAAGCGTAATCACAGTCGCGTCTTTTCTAGCCATTAATTTATCTGCCCAGGCACTGGTCACTATTCCAAGCGAAGCACAAGACAATGAATAACGTAACAAATTGAAACCTAACGACTTTGTAATGAACATAAATCACCCCCGCTCTAAATATCGGCTAAGATTTTAGAAACTATCAAGATTTAATTTAGTTATTAATGATTTCATGCTGTTTCTAGATTCAATCCCAAGTCGAGAATGCGTTTTCCCAATGCAGACTCTAAAATCTCCAAAGCCAATTCTACTGTTTCGTTGTTTTGTGCATTTAATTTTATTTCATCGCCAGAAGATTCAGAAATACTAGGGTTGATTTCCACCATGTCCATTGAAACAAGGCATCGGGTTTCGGCAACGGCTTCGGCAATGTAGTGGGCCTCACGGTAATTAAGTCCGCCGCGCACACGTGTGCCCGTGCTTGGCGCAATGCTGGGGTCGAGAGCGTCGATGTCGTAACTCAAGTGCAATGGTCTGTCTCCGTTGGGGTTCACAGCCTTTAAAGCCATCTCCATTACTCTGCCTATGCCAAAGCGATCGACTTCAGACATCGTAAAAACACGCATGCCCGATTGGCGTAATAATTCTTTTTCTCCGTCGTCGATACTCCGCACGCCAACCAGAGCTACTCTACTGGGAGAAATAGTTTGGTCGAACCATTTAAAACTATCAAATTCATTTAAAGAAAATGCTGCAGTTAATGCTGCTAAAGGCATGCCATGCAAATTACCACTTGGCGAAGTATTGGGGCTATTAAAATCGGCATGGGCATCGACCCATATAACAGAAAGATTTGGCCACTGACGCAAAAGCCCACAAATCGTACCTATTGCGATGCTATGATCACCACCAATATTCAAACAAAAATGTTTTTGTGCAGCAAGTTTCTGCACCTTTTCCGCAATAAGGTGACAGGCATTTCCATTTTCAATTTCGTTTTTAATACATCCAGATTGAGTCAATTCTTTGGAATGTACTATAGAAAAATTTAAATCACCTTCATCGCAAAAAATGAATCCCAGATTTTGAATTGCAGTTTCTACTCCAGCATTTCTTAAGGCATTTGGAGCTAAAGAAACACCACTGAGCGATTGCCCCAATGAAAGTCCTGCACCCAAAAAACTCAACTTAGCATTTGCATCTAAAAATAAATGCGGGGTCTGCATGGGAAAAAATCCTCTCATTCCTCTAAATGGATATATTAATAATGTACTGAGAAAAAAAATTCCCTCAATTTATTTTGCATCATTTTAATTTCTACATTCAGCTATTCTGACGCTCCTTGCATGAGCCCCGCATGCAAGAGAACAGACCTTTGTGTCTCAAAATCATGAAGTGTTTTTTCCCAATATTGCTCGTCGTGAAAGAACGAAAACACTTGATGAAAAAGCGGGTCGCCTTGCCACCTGTGAGCAATCCAACCGACGTAATGCAACATGCGCAATGTGCGCAAAGGCTCTACAAGTTGTTCCGACCCCTGAGGCAAACGCCTAAAAACAGAATACCCTTCAATCATGGCACCTAAAGGCGTGAGTCCTTTTTCCGATTCTTCAGCAGAAAATTCAACTCCAGAAGCTAATAACCACAAGTCTTGTATATCTGGCGCCCACATGCAGTCGTCAAAATCGAGAACCCAAAACTTTCCCGAGTCTTGGGTCTGCATTAAATTATTGCGGTGCAAATCGCCATGCGTAGGAATAAAAGTCATGCAGGTATCGATCCACTGTAAACCAAATGCCAGTTCTTCAATCACATCAAGAACTGAAGACTCTAAAAATCGGGGAATATGACCAGTGCCAGACAAAGCATTGAATGCCCTCTCGGCAATTGCAAGCGACGAAAGGTGAGGTCTGTCAAAATCGCTTTCTTCAATTTTGCTCTCAAATAGATTGTGCATTCGTGCCACAATCTGGCCAATTTCTTTCAAATTGTCATAGGTTAAATCGAGCGGAGTGCGCCCCGCAACTTTTTCCCAAACGCAAAATTCAAAGTCACCTTGTTTACTTAAGCTTTGTCCGTTTGGAAACAAAAACAATTTTGGCGTTGGAATTTCCTCTTCCGATAAAAATATTTGTAAATTATGTTCGCTTATAATCTGGCGAGAAGTCCATCTTTTAGGACGATAAAATTTAGCAATAACAGACTTCACGCCACTGCGAGAATTTTCGTCTTCAATTTCGACACTAAAAACTCTGTTTTCCATGCTATTTAATTGCAGCAATCGCCCGGTACATCTTTTTCCTAGTTTTTCGATGGAAGCAAGTACTAAATCCGTCGATAAATTCTTAAAATTATCTATTCCCAGTGAGGAATTTTTTTCATTTTCTATTTTTTCCACAAGGTCACTCGCCCATTATGATGCAGATTTATTTTGCTTCTCTACCGAAATACGCTCCAGACCCATACCGTCGGAACGCTCAATGGCACCTCGTTGTTTAAATTTGGGAGGTGAAGCCATTGCATTCATAACACAATATTCCAAAGACTCGAGAGATTTGACTGAGCGCGCAGATAGCGATGTTTCTGCAACCAATATTTTGGCCGTTTTTTCCTTAAACATCGTTAATCGGCCCATAAAAAATCTCTTTTCTCCGCAGTTAAAAAATTATTGGCTCATCATTCTTTCTAATCCCATACCGTCTTGACGCTCAATTGCTGCACGCGGTTTAAAGTTTGGAGCATTTGCCCGCAAACCTACAAAAAGCGCATCTAATGGTTCCACAGGATGAAAAATAAGGTGACAACAACGTTGACCCGGATGTGCTTCAATTAATACCTCAGTTGCCCTAGTAATTTCTTGCTTTTCAACTTCCGCAGGGTCTGTCGAGAGTGCTTTTGCGGTGGCTTCATCTGTTGTCGATTCGGCATTTGAGACAGCAGATAATTTCAATGGAGTTTTAGTCTCAATAGCGTTTGCCAGACGGGAACGTAACGAAAATATTTTTGCTTGAATGGGAAAATCTGCATCTTTAACCATTGAGTCTAAAACTTTTAAAGAGTCAGGAAGCTTTTCTTGCCTGGCATAAGCCAATGCAAAATTATACTGAACACGAAGTTTTACTTCAACCTGATTTTCTGGAAGTGCATCGATTGTTCTTTGATACAATACAATTCCTTCATTAAATTCACCACACCGAATATGCGAAACTGCAGTATTATTCATATCGGAAACAAGCCCGGCAAGTGAACCCAGTTGCATTAAAAGTTCCCGCGCTTTGGCAATTTCACCTTTGTGCAATGCCAGCTTACTTTCGCTTTCGGTCACATTTTCATTTTTTGCATCAAGAGTTTTTGCCTGATCTATTGTTTCTGCAGCTGCAGCAAGGTCACCCATTTCTGTTTGACAATCGGCCAATTCGCAAAGCCGTTCAATATTTTTTGGCGAAAGCATTTGTGCTTTTTTAAAACATTTACTAGCGCCAGCAAAATCGCGCAATTTAGCAAGGCAACGACCCAATAAATTCACTGCTTTTACTTGCTCTGCACCGTGCTGCAGTGCTTCAACAACAAGGGTGCGCGCCATTTCGGTACGACCATTATAATAGGCAATGAGGGCTTCAATGTATTTTTTAAATCCCTGCGAAGCAGTGGGGTCAGACTGCACTTTAAAATTTAATTTTTGTGCCTCTTCAGGGTTTCCATCTAAAAGATAACCATGAATTTTTCGCTCAAGCGTTCTATGTAAAGTTGGTACTTTTTCTTGCAATAATGTCGACACACAAGTATGCAAAAAGTCTTTGGAGTCTACCGGTTTAGTAATTACATTTGCCACGCCCATTTCGGATAGCAAATTCGTGTCATTTTTATTCACCAAGGAACTCACAATAACAATAGGGATATTATGAAGCCCCGCCTGGCGCACTCTTTGCAAAAAAAGAGGCCCAGATATCTTGGGAATACGCCATTCTTGCATCAACATATCGGGCGGTGGATTACTCTGCAACCACGCCATTGCGCTTTCGCCTTCAGAAAAACAGTGTACATTGGTGACACTGCTCTGGTTTAAAACTGTTGTGATTGCTTTTTGCACCGCGTCATCTGAATCAACAATCACACAAGTTCGAATTCCCAAATCTGGCACGGGTTGCTCACCTTCTGCCAGATGCTCCTTCGCAATAGACTCCCAACCATCAAGTCCGAGTAATTGCATCTGCCCCAGTGCTATGCGGCCTGCTTCTTTTCGTCCATTTAAAAACTGAGCCTCTGCCAAACCAATATGCACCCATTTGTTTTCAGGGTAAAAATTATGCAAACTTTCAAATAGAGATAAAATCGATTTGAAACTTTTTGTTTCTTTTAATTGTTCTCTCAAAATATCTGCAGAAATTAAAGTTTGATCGCCATTAAAGGTAGTAAATCGTTCGATGAGTCGCGATAAGTCTGTTTTGAGCGAATCTTTGGTAAATTGTCTCCGGTGCCAACTCAGCAAACCCAATTCAAAAAACTGAGGCAAGCAAAGTTGCTCTCCGTCATCTAAAAACAAACTCATGCGGACGCGCGCAAGATGTGGATTCCTGCTAAATATTTCGAGCAAATGCAACGCATTTACCTGTTCTGCAGCACTCAAAGGTAACAAAACCCAGTCCACGGCTTCTACTTCTAAAAATCCTAGCGCAGCCTTAGCCGTATCCATGCTTTGTATGTTAGAAAAACCTAGGCCCTTAACCACGTCAGAGATAACGCTTCGAGATGTAGAATTGTGTTCTACAATTAAAACTTTGGCTTTTTTTTCAACAAATACATCAGGCAAAGCCTTATCTCCCAATTTCTTGATTAAAAATTAAGCAGATTTTCGATTTGATTCAACATTGACATTTTCAGTTTCAGATTTTTGAGACGACGACTCAATTTGAACATGTGCATGCGGATTTGATTCGTTTTTTTGCGGCGAATGATTCACATTTTGTTGTGAAGAATCTGATGGTTTTTCTTCGTCAGGGCTCAGACCTTTTTTAAAATTGCGAAAACTTTCACCCAAACTTTTTCCCATTGATGGCAATCGATTTCCAAATAATAAAAGAGCAATTCCAAAAATCACCAACAACTCTGTCATTCCAATTTTTCCCATACGAAAATCCTCCATTTTTTTTTTGTATCAAGAGGCTTCTCGGGCGACTGCGGTTGTGGCTTTAGTTTTTTTTTTGCTATCATGTCCAAAATTGAGCAAATGCAACGGAGAATTGAGGACCGATGATTTTCAGACAGTATTTTGATGAAATCACAAATTCATACACATATGCCTTTGGAGACAGCGGCACACGAGAAATGGTGTTTGTTGACACTGTAAAGGAGCATCTTGATTTTTATAAGCGGGAAATCAATAAAAACGGGTGGAAACTCCGTTACCTTTGCGAAACCCATTTGCACGAAGACCACATCACGGCAGCAGGCGCACTTCACGAACGCTTTACAGAGTCAAAAATCCTTGTGAGTCAAAATGCACCCCGCAGTTGCTTTGGAGTGCGTGTTTCGGATAATAGACAATTAGTTGTGGGGCAAATTGTTTTTGAATTTCTGCACACTCCAGGGCACTCACCCGAAAGCCTTTGTATTTTGGTCAATGGGTCGCGGCTGCTCACGGGCGATACTTTGCATATTGGATCTATTGGGCACTCGTTTGAAAGAAATGAGGCCCACGCATCAGATCATTTTCGCTCTCTGCAACGGCTCAAACATTTAGCGCTAGACACTTTAATTTATCCGGGACACGATTTGAATGGACGCACAGTTTCAACATTAATAGAGGAATTGAAACAAAACGTTATTTTTAAATGTTCCGACTTAAATGAATTTAAAGCTGCACAGTCTGAAATAGATTTTAGTTTATTTAAACAGCATAAATTTGCATCTGCGGCAAATTTAAATCACGGGGTTTAACATTTTTGGTCAATAAAAAGAATAAGAAACTTTTAAAGGCGTAATACTCAAGAAAGGGTAAAAACGAGCTTTTTGGGTTTTATATTGGTATTTTCCTCCCACAAGAATAATTTCTTTTTCTTTTTGAGTGGCCAATCCAACATCCCAACCGCCCGAAAATCCAACTCCGGCCTCGTAAGTCACGTGGTCTGCAACCCAAGTTTGAAACCCAATTCCAATATTAATCCACTGGCCATAAACAGATTTATTTTCATAATCTGCCAACAAAGGCGCGCTGCCATCGCTAGGAGTTTTACTATTTTGGACGACATTTGATTTTTGTCCTTCGTTTCTCAAGTTTATAAAACTGAGAGTTCCTCCGCCATAGGCTAACCAAGAAAAATTCTTTTCCGGATTTAAAAAATATTTAACATTGAGTCCAATGTTTGTTCCCGTGATAATGCTCACTCCTGCCCCGCCTTCAAGAGCCCAATTTGGAGTGAAATTCAACTGAGAAATAATTCCGGTTAAGCCATAGGGCGTTCCAAAACCAAACGAAGCACCTAAGGAAGGCGTCCATTCATCGCGGTGTGGCAAAACGGGTGATTCTTCCCGGTCGCTAGATCTGTTCACTAAATCTTCGGCATCGTCTGCATCTGATACTCCAGCCTGCGCGCTTGCAATGGGCGAATTAAATAATAGAGCAGTACAAGCAATAACGCCCAAATGAATTTTAAAATTGCTTAAAAATGAATTAAATTCATTCCGAAATTCAGCTTGATTTTTCAAAAAGTTGCTCCCAGCGCTTTGTAGTCGTGTCAAGCTCAGATTGCTTCGAATCAATTTCTTCAGCAAGCCTAGCGGTTTCAATATAGGGCGAGCTTTTAGCATAGGCCTGTTCTAAACGAGAGGTCAATTCCGAAAGCGAACCTTCTAGAATTAAAATTTTGGATTCCAATCCGTCGAATTCTCGTTGTTCTTTAAAACTCAACTTAACTTTTGAAGTCGATGGAGAATTGACAGGCGCGGGTTCCAAATTCGAGGGTCCGGTCTTGGAGACTGTGGCCGCTTTTGGCGCCGTCTCCGCTTCGCTCAGAGATTCTAATTCTGCCAGAGCTTGATCGAGATCGGGGCAAATTCTCCATTGGCCGACCATTTCTCCTTTTACATTTACTTTTCCACAATACGTAAGAATATGAGTCGCAACTCGCTGAACAAAATAACGGTCGTGGCTTGTAAAAACCATACCGCCGTCGAAACTAAAAAGGTTTCTTTCAAGCGCTTGCAATGTAGGAATATCGAGGTCGTTGGTTGGCTCATCTAATATCATTAAATTGCCGTGTTCCAGCATTAACTGCGCTAATAATAAACGCGCTTGCTCTCCACCCGAAAGCTCCGAAACCTTGCGATCGGCATCGAATTTCCAAAACAAAAATCTTTCTAAATAGGCCATGGCATGCATATATTTTGTGCCAAAAAAAACAAAATCACCCTCGGGGCAAATTGTTTTTAAAACTGTGAGAGATCTGTCGAGCATGTTACGTTGTTGATCGAAATACGAAATTTTCAGCAAATCATGAAATTGCCTTTTGCCCGAATCTGGCTCGTTTATTCCGGCTAAAATTTTGAGCAAAGTCGATTTTCCACAACCATTTGGCCCCAACAATGCAATGCGCATCCGTGGTTTTACAACCAAATCTAGGTTTTGGAATAAAAGTGGTAATTGCTGCCCTCCGCCTTGCGCACTCATGGGATGCCGGACAGAAACACCTTCAAGGCGTACCAATTCTTGGTGGCCCAAATTTTGCACCACAGGAATAAATGAATCATTGGCATCACGTTCTACTGCAGTCATTTGCGCAGAAAACTCCATGGTACTTACTTTTGGAGTTGCTACTTGCTGCTCTCTTGTTTTCAACTGTTTGTCTAAGGCGTGAGCTCTATCGATGCGTGCCGTTTGTTTTGTAGTGCGGGCTTTTGCGCCAGTACGCAACCAAGCTAATTCTCGTTTAAATAAATTTGCCATTTTTGAGCGGGTTTTTTCGTTGACTTCATCCCAAGCAATACGTTGTTCAGCATAGCTTTCATAATTTCCCTGATAAATCTTTGCAGTTCCGCCGTCAATTTCTAAAACTCTATTTACGAGAGTATCAAGCAGGGCTCTATCGTGTGAAATTATAACGTAAGAAAATGGCTCTTCCTGGCCATCTTTTGAACGAAATCCTAAAAAACCAATTCCTTGCTCTACAACCGAAAGCAAAAATTCTTCGAGCCAGTCGACAGTTTGAACATCGAGATGGTTTGTAGGCTCATCTAACATTAATAACTGAGGATGCCCCAGCAGCGCACTTACAATTTGAACTCTTTTTTGCTGCCCGCCAGACAAAGTAGAATAGGGCCTATCTTGCAATTGCGTCAATTGCGCTGCTTTTAGCGCACTTTCAATAATATTTTCAGTTCCAGCACCGCTTAAATTGGCCATTTCGTCGTGCAAAAGCGTGAGTTTGTTGATCCAATTTTCGTCGGAAACTATTTTAGGATTTGTGACACAAATTTCGGAATGCGCTTCAAGATCCATTTCCAATTTCAACGTTTTTGCGTCAAGGTCGAACTCAAATGGCAATGCCTTTTTGAGCACTTCTTTAACAGTCAAATCGCCATCGACATCAAAAAACTGCGTCACATAGGCCACTCGCAAATCGGAGCGAAAGGCGACGGTTCCCGCATCTGACTTGACTTCACCGCGCAGTAGCCTAAACAGTGACGACTTTCCCGCGCCGTTGGGCCCCACAATTCCCCAACGCTCTCCCGGATGCACGGCAAATGAAAGTTCTTTAAATAGCTCAGAAGTGCCGTGACTTAAGGCGAGATTGTGACATGTAAGATATGGCGCAGATGACATTCAGACCTCGAGTGAATTAAACTTCAGAACCCCCAGATAGCATAAGGATAAAACTATGTCCCACGATTTTGACTTTATCATTGTTGGCTCAGGCTTTGGGGGAAGTGTTTCGGCACTGCGCCTGGCAGAAAAAGGATATTCTGTTTGCGTCATTGAGCAAGGCAAACGATTTGCAGCCAATGATTTTGCAAAAAGCAATTGGGATGTTCGAAAATATCTCTGGTTTCCAGTCTTAAAATGTTTTGGAATTCAACGCATTTCGTTTTTTAAAGATATTGCAATTTTAAGTGGCTCAGGCGTGGGAGGAGGTAGCTTGGTCTATGCCAACACTCTCATGCAACCAGGCGATGCCTTTTTCAATTCACCCGCATGGAGTCACTTGGGGTCGTGGAAATCGGAGCTTGAGCCGCACTATGCTATGGCCAGAAAAATGCTCGGAGCCGTTCGCAATAAAATACTCACACATGTCGACATCACGCTTCAAGAATGTGCCAATGAATTGGGTCGTGGCGAGACTTTTGCACCCACTGATGTGGCCATTTATTTTGGAGAACCTGGTAAAACAGTTCCAGATCCTTATTTTAATGGCGAGGGTCCAGAACGAAAAGGATGTGTATTGTGCGGCGGATGTATGGTTGGTTGCCGTCATAATGCAAAAAACACTCTCGACAAAAATTATCTTTATCTTGCCGAAAAAAAAGGAACAAAAGTATTTGCAGAACGACGTGTTAAAAATGTAAGGCCAATAAACGAAATCACAAGTGAAAGACCCAAAAATCTTGGTTATTATGTTGACACTGAGTGCTCTACTGCTTGGTTCAAAAAATCTAAAAAAACTTTATCTGCCCCAAATATTATTTTTTCAGGAGGAGTGCTCGGCACTGTCGATTTATTGTTACGTTGCCGCGATGAATACAAATCACTGCCAAATTTGTCTTCCGTATTAGGCCAAAATATACTTACAAATAGCGAAGTTTTTACTGGTTCTACGGAACTCAAACACAATCCAGAACACGATTATAGCAAAGGTATTGCAATCAGTTCTATTTTTAAACCCGATAATAATACTTCAATTGAACCCGTGCGATACCCTAAAGGCTCTGACTTTATGAAACTTCTGGCTGGGCCGCTGGTAGACGACCCTCGCACTTGGGTGCGCCCCTTTAAATTTTTGTGGCATATTATATGCAATCCCATTCAATTATTTAGACTCGTTTTTCACAGAAACTGGGCCGAATCTACTGTTATTTTTTTGGTGATGCAAAACTTAGACAACCGCATACGGTTTCATTTGGGTCGTGGACCACTGCGCTTATTTAGAAAATCTATGATGTCTACTCCTATGCCCGGTGCAGTACCTATTCCATCAGAAATTCCCATCGCAAACAAAACCGCGCGTTTATTTGCTGAAAAAGTCAATGGCGTTACCCAATGTCCTATAACTCAAGTCACCTTTAATATTCCAATCACGGCTCACATTTTAGGTGGCTGTGCTATAGGTGAAAATGCCGAAAAAGGCGTTGTCGATAAATCACATCGTGTGTTTAATTATGACGGATTATTCGTATGCGACGGTTCGGTCATGCCTACAAACTTAGGCGTAAATCCCAGCCTCACTATTACAGCAATGACCGAGCGTGCCATGACTTTTATTCCTGTAAAATCTCAAATATAAAAGCCTTATAGTCTTCGAACTGATTTACAATTTGCCAGGCTCGCTTGTATGCCGGAAATCTGGAATCATCTGCAATAATGAATTTCAAATCGTCTTCACGATTCTGCAGCAAATAAATCATTTTTTGGATTGATAATAAATGCAGATGATTTGTGATGAGCATTCCGTCAGCCCGGTATTTTTTAGTCAGTCTTGAATTTCTAAATATTGTGGGCCAGTTTTCAGTCAGGTAAGAATGCAGAATTTCATGAAAAATAAGTCCTTCAAAAATGACATCTAATTTTCTATTTCTCTTCACAAATGTTGGCAAATATTCTAAAATATTTACTATAGGTGGAGTGCTCATGGATGGAACATTGCACAACGATAAATAAACACTTAATTCTTTTTTCGCAAATCCACGCTGCATTATGTCAACAGTATCCGTGAGGAGTGATTTTCCATTTTTCTTCCAAGCTTCATTTAATTTTACCCGAACATTTTTAATCAAATCTATATTTTTGTCCGATATTTCACATAATACAGACCTATTTTCGGCAATAACCTCGTCTAAAATTGACCCATATTCAAAATAAATTTCCGGAACTGCCTGCGCTGCAGGATTTGCAGCGTAAGCATTCATTTTTAAAGTTAACAAATGTGTATAGCAAATTAAAAATAGCAATTCGCCAATTTTTTTGCCAAAAATTCCAAATATAGGAATAACCTCATTTCACAAATACCCTAAAATTATCTCACACTTTGTTATCGGCATCACATTAAAATATGCACGATGCATTTTTTTCCTCAGTCTTGACCATTCAGGCAGAGTCTCAGACACTAAATACACAATCTAATGAGGTGCAAAAATGAATCCACGGACCCTTTTTTTACTTCGAACTTGCACTGTTGCTTTTGTCTTTTCTCAAACTTTTTTTTATTCTTGCAAACCTCGAGCCTACAATCAGTCTCATTCCAATTCTAATTCTGTAGATTTTCTTATTCCAGAACATTCCACATTTTTTAAACCCATCGAACAGTGGAGCGGAAGACTCATTTTACCGCAGCCCGATCAACGTGCTTCAGACGGAAGCGTCTATTTAGAACTTCGCAATGCACCGCCGCAATATTCTCATCTCGTAAATACTGCAAAACCACTTCGTTTGATTTGGGAAGAAAAAAATGGCGACAAAGACTGGGTTGCAGAAACTAAATTTGATGTCAATTTTATACAACGCACGCTAGACAGCGAAGCCAAAGGAAATATTCACCCGCGCCGTATTAACGGCTGGAAAGGAGTTCATCCACTTGAAAGTCTTGCAGGTGCTCGACCAAAAGACGACATGAACGTCATGCTACTTGATGTTGAAGTGAGAGATGAGCATGGAGTTCCTCGAATAGTCACTCACAAAGCCCCCGTACAAACCGAAGGCACGCATGTTACGTTAATCACCATTGAAAAAAAAGAAAATTCGATTCTAACTGTCCGTTACTTTAACCCTCAAACTCTCAAATTTGATGGCCCGCAAGATCACCTCTCAGTGCAAATTCCAGACAAAAGGCCAGGTCAGGAATTCACATCTGCAAATATCGATGGCATAGAAAACTCTTCAGCAAATTCTTCAGGCTGGTATGCTTACGGCGAATTTGAAGCCACAACTTCGGGTCATAGAAAATTTGTCGTGCAAGCGCTTGAGCCACGCATTCTGACTTCTCTTTCTGAATCTATTGCAGAAGCTACACCTGCACTTAAAAATGTAGATTTTGTAAATGCAGGGCAGAATGGGCAATCGTATTTGAGTACTGAAAATTGGCGTCCGCAGTTTCTCGCTGGAGACTCAATAAGTCGCACATTAATTGAATCTCGCCCGAGCCTCGGAATGGAAAATGGAAAATTTTCGGCAGAATCTAAAGCACTGTGGAAAGAAGGCGACAAGGGAATTCTTGTACACCTTTTTGGCTGGAGATATAAAACTCCCTTAGGAAATAACGCTACCTCTGGCGAGAAAATGCCAGCACTTATCACAGGACACTTTGGTTATGGAATTGCAACTGTAGTTAAAAATCCATTTGTTCCCGGAGAGCTCAAATTTGATATCGACTATAAGCAAATTTATGGCCACAATTCCGAAGGTATTATTTCGGGTGCTTTAAAATGGAACGCTTACATGGGCAGTTTAACACGTGGTTGGGCATACCAATTGCCAGTTGCAGATGCCATAGTGCGATTCCCTGCATTAAGTGCGACGTATCAAATTGGTCAAAATAGAATTGTCCCGCTCGATACAGTATCTCACGAACTCGAAAAAATGATGGCTCGCTACCGCACCGGCAACGGCACAGGATCTGCCCCCATTAATGCAGTGACTTCATGCGTTCAAGACTCGACGCAATCTATCTTTCACGTCTTACAGAGTTTCAAAACTCTGCAAGAGCAACCAGAGACTCAAAAATGGCTCGCAGAACAAGGTGATTCACAAGCGACAAAAGAATTTAAAACACTTGTTAACTTGCAAAAGCGACTCAATGAATTCACACTTGGAATGTTACCTACTCCCCCAGACCACTGGCTAGCAGCGGAAATGGGCGATTTTACCCTGCAAAATAAGCTGAACAATGTACAAAATATCATTTCAGCTCTGCGTACTTTGAGCACAGTATTGCCGCGAAACGCTTTCGATAATATTATTTCGATATTGATGGAACAGGGAGCAGGAGTTTGGATGCTTCATAGCGCGCAAATTGGCGGTGCTTACCGAGCTCTCCTCGAACCAATGCCTGCCGACAAGGGCATAGATGTGTTGCGCATGGCCCGCACGGCTAAATAATAAATTACTATTTTTTAACTGACTTTAGCGATAAAGTTAATGAGAATTTCGCAACAACATCGGTTTTTGAAATCGACGGAACCGTTGCATTAACTGAAACAGTGCAATTTTGCCTGAGCCCTGTTTGGTGCGCAGCCTCAATTGCTAATGAAATTTGTGGCCCGTCTTCGCACACAAATAAAACATCTCCATCAGGCCTTCTTAAAAATTGAGCATTGAGATCTTTAAAAACCAAAGAAATATTCTTATTATCTTTCTCAGCCAAATGCATTGCAATTGCACCGGCAGAACAGTCTGCTCCAATGCATAATGTGCCAAAATACATTGACTTCAAATGATTACGAGTGAAACGGTTTAATGGAATTAATACGGCTGCTCTCTGAGCATCTAACTGCAATACTTTGGGGCCCACCGCAAAAATAAGCGGAACCTTAAACAAACCAAAGGATCGTAACCAGACTGTTTTCTTGATGGCATTTAAAGTCTGATTCATAAATAATTCCTACAATTTAATTCGTTTTGCAAAAACTAACTTCAACATTAAAACCTATAATAGCCTTTATGCTCAGATACCAGTATAATATATCAAAATAGCATGGAGAAGCATGAAATCTCACATTTCCCTGAAATCGCATTCGAGCATTATCACACGAACAGCGGTTGGCACCACAATCGTAACTTTTTTAACCACTTTGTTACTTTCTATTATTTTTATCAACGTTCAACAAAAATTATTAGTCGATCAAGCTTTCGCAGACCTCAAATCGAATCTCTTAAATTTTTCTGTACCGTCAATAGAAAATTTGTACATTCAAAAAAAATACATTCAATTGTTCGAACAAAAAACAAAAGTCAATCAACATCCCAATGTATTATACTCATACATTGTCAATGATGATGGCAAAATCGACGTCGGACTTTCCGGATTAAATTCGCCAGATGTAGGTAAAAGTCAACAAATTTGGGAACCAGAATATTCACCATTAACCCAACATTCTCCCGATTATTCAACCATAAAAGTGACTCCAGAATTGAAAAATCATTTTCCTAATAAAAATCTGGACAGTTATTCAACTCTCACCCTCATGCGCCTCAACTTTAAGTGTCCTTCAGATTTATCTTCTTGGTGTTCAGAACTCCGTGTCGCAGTCATTCCAGAAACCGTTCAAGGCTCCTTCTGGAAATTGGCCTTAAATTCCGCAAAATTTTCTTTGGTTTTTATAGTAATTATAGTCTGCTCTGTAGTTGCAATCATTTATGCTCAATTTAAAGAAATCCGAAGAATGTCCGACAAAATGATGGCCAACAATTCAACGGGAGATGTTTCTACCGAAAAACTTCAAAAATACACTGCACTCCGTAAAAATGATGCACGCGAAATTGCAATTTTAAAAGAAGCCCTTCGCCGTTTTATTGCACTGCAAGATCGTTCTGCCCGAGATGCTATTTCGGCGCAATTGGTTTCTACAATTGCTCATGAGGTTCACGGGCCATTTCAGTTTATTTTACGTGCACTCGATCAGCTGCAAGAGAACATAAACAAGCCAGATTTTGCTGCAACATTACTTGCCACACTTAATAGAACTCGTCATTTTGGCAAAAAAATTGATGCTGTTCTACTAGACGTCTTAGAATGCAATAGAGATCGCGATTTATCACCCACAACCGTGAGCTTATTTGAACTGTGCAAAGAAGGTGAGCTCCGGCTGCAAATGCTCATGGAAGATAAAATTCCGAAACTCGATATTTATGTGCAGGACAACATATTTGTATCTATAGAACGGGAAAGAGTTTTAAGGGTATTTGAAAATATATTGGTAAATGCAGTTCAAGCTATAAATGGAAACACGAACAAAAATATTGTTCCCAGTATATGGATGAAAGCCGCTCTTAAACCCGAAAATGGCATGATACATTTTGAAATTGGCAACACAGGAAGCTTTATTCCGCCTGAGCATATGCCCCGTATTTTTGATTTCCGGTTTTCGAGAGGCAAAAGTTCTGGCACGGGCTTGGGGCTTTTTGTAGTTAAAAAATGCATTTTAGATCACGGTGGAACCATTGAATGTGAGTCGTCGCTCGAATCGGGAGTGCAATTCACAATGACGCTGCCAGTAGCAGTGAGTATTGTTCCTGCAGATAACACAGCGATTGTTGCAGATTCGCGGTTTATTATTATTGTCGATGACAATCCTATTTTTCGCTCATTTTGGGAGCGCTCTAGCTTGGGAAATCGGTGTATTACCTACTCGCACCCACTCGATTTAGAAAATGCAATTTCAACAGGTGAAATAAAACCAGAAGACTGCGTTTGTTTCGTTATCGATCTTGATTTCGGCCCCGAAAGTAAAATTTCTGGAGACGAACTTGCTCGCAATATTAAAATTAAATACAGCATTCCTGTTTTTCTTTTTACCAGTCTACCTATGCAATCTGTGTCTGGAGATATAAGAGCCTGTTTCGATGGAGTGCTTCAAAAAAATTCATCGGCATTAACCGAACTACGCCGGCATTTAGGTTGGCAGAATTAACCTACGATTGGTATAACCTAAGATTCCAGATCAATAATGCCGTCTTTAATTCGAACCGTGCGCCTTGCTCTTTCCATCACTCGCGGGTCGTGGGTGGCAAACAGAAACGTAACACCCCTTTCGTGATTCAATTTGAGCATCAAATCTAATATTTGATCACTTGTTTTAGAATCTAAATTTGCAGTTGGCTCATCGGCAAGTACCAATTTAGGTTGGGTGATTAAAGCACGCGCAATGGCCACACGCTGTCGCTGGCCTCCGGATAATTCATCGGGTTTATGTTTCAAAAACTGTGTGAGTCCTACCTCTTCACAAATTTGCTCCACACGCGATCGCAAGTGCAATTGCGATTCTGGACGTTTTCGAACCAAACACGGAAATTCAATATTTTCTACCACATTTAACACAGGAATGAGGTTAAAATTCTGAAAAATGAAGCCAATTTTTGCATTACGAACATCGGCCAAATCGTTGAACTCGCGGTTCGATATATCTTCATCATCTAGCATGTATCGCCCAGACGATGCCCTATCGAGACACCCAATAATATTTAAAAGAGTTGTCTTACCCGAGCCAGAAGGCCCTAAGCACACCATAAATTCACCCGATTTTACATCAAGATTAACGCCCTTTAGCGCTTGAACTGTCGTTTTTCCAAGTAAATATTCTTTTTTAATATCGGTCAAATGAATGAGTGATTTTACTGTCGAAGCTAACTGAGTCATTTTAATTTCCTTAAAAAAATGCTTTCATGTCAAGCGAAAATCGGTATGAAGAAGGGAATAAATCATACTCAGTAGTATTTCTATTATCGTTTTCATCCCGCGTTGCTCCAAGAGTTTTACTCAGTGAATATGTTGCCAAAGTGCTGAAACCAAAACTGCACCAGTCTTGAGGATTCCATGTCAGCGCAGGAGAAACTAGACCCGAAGCATCTTGTAAATTTAAAATCCACGAAAAACCACCCCAGACATCTTCTTCAAATTTATAGCGCTGAAAATTAATGATAACGTAGTTTTTCATTAACATTTTTCCCGCGGACTTAACATCAGTTTCGCCACCTTCAGTGTTTACGACCGATGCTCCGCCGCGCAGCCGGTATTCTTTAATAAACGACATGAGGTGAACAAAATCTTTAAACTCCGCAGCAGAATAGCCATCGTCCTGGTGCAAGAATTCGGCCGTTAACGACGATTCATTTTCAAAATCGAATCTGCCGCCAACCAATAATTGAGGCCTGAATGATTTGTCTTTGAGGCGGCTGTCGGCAAATAAAGGTATTTTATTTTTAGAACACAAAAGCGGATTGGCCCGCAGACAATTAGAATTTACAAACTGCCGACTTGAACCTTGTTGAAGCAATATTTCTGAATGCAATTCAAGTTTCTTAGTTGCATATTTTGAATACGAAACGCCGCCGCGTAATTTTTTTTCAAACATATCTTGATATAAATTTGAATAATAAATCATTCCATTTAAATCGCCTTCTGAAACTAAACTATAGGCCCGCATTGCAAATATAAAATGATTTTGCCTTGCGCCACTATTTAAATCCGAAAAACGATATATTTTTTCGGGAAAGCCCGCATCATTATCCTGAACCTCAGCAGCACCCAATGCCGATAGCGTTACTTTTTCGTAAGTGTTTTCTATAAGCCCCAGCCAAGAACCTTTCCTTTGCGCAGCAGGATCTATGGCGTTTTTAGGTGGATTTAATAAATCCGTTGGGTTTGACGAAAACCCCGAACCCCACATCACTCTTTTTTTGCCCGCCAAAACAGAGAGCTGTGGAGCAATTTCATAATTTAAATACAGTTCATTTATTGACAGCCAGGCTGTGTATCGGTCTTTTTTTTCCGGTTTTCCTGCGACTGCCGAACCTTTTGAATCTGCAGTTAAAAACTGAAAACCGAGTTTTCCAAATGCAGACAAATCGCCATAAATACGAACGGATTCCGCAGGTTGAGCCTTGGAAATTAAATTTAATTCTACGGTTTCCTGAAATTCAGGAACTCTATCTGTAGGAAATAGTCCGTAAATTCTTGGCCTTCCAAAATCAGATTTACTTGCAATGAAACCGCTTAATTCAACAGAATATGCAGAGTTAAAAATTGCTAGAGTTCCAAAAATTGTAAAACCTAAAAAAGTATTCTTCATAAATTACTTGCCTAAATCTGTCTGATTAAATCGCTGCTCTGGAAATGTGACATCTGTTTTCATGGAATCGGTAAACATTTCGCTTTGGCGAGATTTAACAATCTCATTTTTCATTACTATTTTTGCGGGTCGTACAAAGCCTTTGCCAAAATCTTTGTAATCTGAAAAAACGGCGGACCTTAAAAGTTTTCCACTGGTTCCATAATACTCACCCTTTACGGGCATAAAATCTGACTTTCTGACCCAAATTTGAATAGAATCATAACTCGTATTATTATTTTTTGCTTTTAACTCAACATGATACGCCAAGGAGTCTTCTGAAGTTTTTAAAACTCCGGAATAATCAATTTTATAATTAACCCTTAAAACATCGGCATTATTAAAGTCACCACCCTGAAAACTATCGCGATTAGCGATGCGAGTTGCCCTCTTTAAATTTGGCATGTAGAGCCAGGAGTTATCGCCCACGCGCAAAATTTCTTGCCCCACAACGGCACTTGGTTTTTTAAACCAAATCCGAAATTTCTCGTCACCTGATTTTATGGCCTTCATTTCATAAGTTCTCACGGTGCCATCTTCACGGTTCGCTGTCATTTTGAATTCAGATTCATAATTTTTAGGACCCATAATGGCATCGTATTTTTCGATTATTATTTCTGCAGTTGTTTCATTCGCAAAAATAGTACCAAAATTGAAACTTATAAATGCCAAATTTAGAGCGCAAAAAACTTGAGATAATTTCACAATAAACTCCTTAATAGTTAGTTAGATCGCAGCGCATCTACGGGATTTAATCGAGACGCCTTCCAGGCAGGAAACAATCCTGCAACACAAGAACAAGTAGCAGCAATTAAAAAAGTAACAATAACAAACTCTATTGAAGTCACTGTGTACAAAGTGCTTGATTGAAAACCCATTGCACTTTCAAACGAAATTCCTTTTATTCCGAACCAATAAATCAGCGCACTTCCAAAAACAACACCAATTGCCGCGCCAATAATTCCAAGAGTTAATGCTTCTAATACAAAAATTTGCAATATTTGACCTTGTTTTACTCCAACTGAAAGCATGGTCCCAATTTCTCGCACCCGTTCAAAGACGCTCATGAGCATTGTGTTTACAATGATAAATAAAACTAAAATGAGCAACACGAGACTAATGAGTCCCATTAAAAATTTTTGTCTAAATAAGACATCTCTAAAAAAGGGTAGAATTTCTTGCCAATCATGAACTTCAAATTTTGAATCGAGTTGTCTAACTAAATTGGCTTTAATATTGTCAATATTTTCAAGAGAATCTATAGCAATTGCCATTTCAGTCACTTCGCCAGTCAATCCTAATAATTCTTGTGCCAACACAAGCGGAACTGTTAGCACTCGCTTTTCTTCAATGGGCAAATTAGATTTCACCAATCCTTTTACTTTAACATCTATGGCATTTTGCCGGCCTTCAGGGCTTGAAGTAGATAGATTCAGCGAATCGGTTAAATTATCTTCGAGTTGCGCATCCCCTTTGCGCAACGCAGCACCTAAACTATGCCCGAGCTCAGCGCCTACTAAGGTAACAGCCTTGTCGGTAGCATCGAAGGGTGCACCCCCAGGCTCTATGTTTGCCGCACCTTTTGGACAAACCGTTATTTCTGAAATGGGGTCAATTCCGACTCCAAAAAATTGCGCCTGATTCCTTCCATTACTCACAATACCAGCAAAACCAATGCGACCAGTCACTGCTTTTACGCCCGGAACAGCGGAAATTTTATTTTTAAGTTCGTCATTGTATGGAAAATGATAAGAAGTGGGATTCACCGCAACGTTTTCTAGGTATCCTTTGAGGTGAATTTGAATTGCGCCCACCTTCGAATTTACAACGTTTTCAATGGACATATTTATATATCCATTTTTTAAACCCGATAGCACAATTACTACGGTCACCCCAAAACCTATGGCAGCTAAAGTAACGGCACTGCGCCTTTTGTTTCGAGCTACGTTTCTAATTGCAACTTTTAAAAGGGTAAAATTCATATGCTTTGCAAGGCCTCCACTGGCTTTAGTTGACTCGCCTTGAGAGCAGGCCAAAATGACACAAAAGCTGAGCCAATACCAGCATAAACTGCGCTTTTAGCGATCCAATAGAAAGAAACAAATGGTCTCAAATCAAGAATAATAGCAGAGCCCGGAGCAGTAATGTGAATTCCAATTGTTTGCATAATTAAAACCAAACCAGAACCCAAGGTAACACCAACGACTCCACCTAAGCATCCGAGAAAAAAGCCCTCAAATACGAAAAGTGAAATTATTTGACTTGTTTTAACTCCCACAGCCATCATTGTTCCAATCTCACGGGTGCGCTCTAATACACTCATAAACATTGTATTAATAATTCCCAAGAGAACCACCAAAAAAAAGATTCCAGTGACTAAGCCAAATATTATTTCCATATTTTCCAGTAAATCACGCAAAAAAGGCACCAATTCATCCCAACGGTGAACTTCAAAACCGGGACCCAACACGGTTTCCAGTTTAGACTGTACCAGTTTTGCGTCTGTAATATTCCTTATCGACACCGCAAATTCAGTAATTTGCCCTTCCATTCTCAATATTTTTTGCGCCAATTTTAACTGAATTAACGCAAAGCGTTTATCGCCTGGCATGGCACTACCCAAAAAACCAACAGGCCGAACTGCTTCGCCATTTAAACTACCATCCCTATCTGACGCTAATATAATGGGCCATAGAGCTTCAGATGTTTCAGGTTTAAATGACGAAATATTTATTTTAAGAGCCAGCGCAACTGCAGAATTTAAAATAATTCCCTTTTCGCTCTGCGAATTGAGCATTTCTCCTTCCACAATCCAATCAAAGACTTTAGGAGCGACAATTTTTTCCGAAAGAGGCTCTATGGCCAATGCAGTAAAGAATGAAGATAATTGTTTGTCTGATTCTGTTTTTCCGTCTATCGGCTCGGGCGCTGAATAAATTCCGCTAAACATAATGCGTGGTGCAATTGCCACCACTCCAGGAACAGCGAGTAATTTTTGACGCAATTGTTCAGAATCAGCAAAGCTTAAATTGAGCGGATTGCTCAATACATTTCTATTGTATCCTTTTTTATGCACCTGAAGCATACCTGTAAAACCATGAGTTGTGGCTTCAAGCTGAGCTTTCATAATTGAATTAACAAATCCGCGCAGTGCAGTCATCACTGTCAAACCGACGACAAGCGCCCCCAGTGCTAACAAAGTGCGGCGCCGGTTGCGCATTAAATTTCTAATTGCAATAAATATTAATTGATTCAAAACTCATCTCCAATTCAATTATTGGCAATTCTCGACAATGTTTATGGCAGAAAGCGCCTGGCGGCCTAACTTGAGCGCCGATAACACGTTTTCGCCTTCGGCTAACACCACACCCAAACGTCTGTTTGGACTGGCTTTTGGTTTTCCAAATAATTTTACGTCAATACCATCTAGCGAAAAGGCATCTGAAATTCCCATGAAAGTAGGATCCGAAATTTCTTCTTGAGCCCTTAAAGCCAAACTTGCACCACAGGTAAGTCTCCCTATTTTGCCAATGGGTGACCCCATTATTGCACGTGCATGCAGAGCAAATTCACTGAGTTTTTGTGTGCATAAAGTAACCAGACCAGTATCGTGCGGGCGAGGACTCACTTCACTAAAAAGCACTCTGCCATCGTGCAGCAAAAAGAGTTCTACTCCAAATAATCCATGTCCACCTAAATGATCTGTGATTGATTTGGCAATGTCCTGCGCGCGCATGAGCTGTTCGGCATTCATAAAGTGTGGCTGCCAGCTTTCAATATAGTCACCGTCTTTCTGCAAATGCCCAATGGGTTCGCAAAAATGAGTGCCATTTACGGCTCGAACCGTGAGCAATGTGATTTCACTTTCAAAAGAAATAAATTCTTCGACAATCACTTTACCAGCACCGGCGCGCCCTCCAAACTGACTCAGAGCCCAAGACGCAGGCAAATCAACTACATTGCCCGCAATGGACTGACCTTTGCCACTCGAACTCATGAGTGATTTGATGACGCATGGAAATCCCATTTTTTGCGCTGCAATTTTGAGCTCTTCGAAGTTTTCAGCAAATGCGTATGCCGCTGTTGGCAATCCAAGTTTTTCTGAAGCAAACCGACGAATGCCTTCGCGGTCCATAGTTAAGTTAACAGCCCTTGCATTTGGTACAACGTGATAACCTTCGGCTTCTAATTTAAGAAGCTCTAGTGTTGCTATTCCTTCAACTTCTGGAACTATTAAATTTGGATTAATAAGATTAGTGACCCTGCGTAATTCGGAGGCATCTAACATATCAAAAACCTGAAATGAGTGGGCAACATGCATTGCCGGCGCATTTGCATATTTATCGCAGGCTATGACCTCTGCACCAATGCGCATTAATTCAATGGTAATTTCTTTTCCTAATTCGCCGCTTCCTAACAGCATTATTTTATACGAATTTTTTTTTAAAGGAGTTCCGATTTTATTCACACTGCCCCCAAGCATTCAAAATTGAGATCTCAATTTAGCCAGAGAGTAGTTCAGAAAAGTATTTCAGGAAAGAATGTGATGCGCTACACCAGAAACGTAGGTTCTTTCGATGGAATCTGCAGAAAAACGGTAAAAAATACGCGCAAGCCTGTGTTCCGGACTATTGTAAGGCATCTTCATTTGACTCTCATTTCCAATTAAATTGTTTTGCATCAAGGGGTGTGAAGCATAATCATTAATGACAACAAAATCTGCATCATTCCCTTTATTAAACCAACCACATTTATGAGAAATACCCAATGCCTTTGCGCCTGAATGTGTCGCTAAATACAATGCCTCTCCAAGCTGCAGCGGATTCTTAAAAATTTTACTTGTCTCAATTGCTTCTTTGGCTTCATTTGCCATTGATAAACTATACCCTGCAGCCACATCTGAACCTAAGGAAACACGAATGCCTTCTTGCAAATACTTTTTGAGCTCCATTGAGCCACTTGCTAAAAATCGATTCGAACTCGGACAGTGAACAACGACTGACTTTGATTCAATCAGCAATTTTTTTTCATTTTCAACCAAATGAATACAATGTCCCAATAAGGTTTTTGACCCAAGTAGACCCATTTTATAATAGAGATCTGTATATGAATTGAACTCCGAATAGCTTTTTTGAACGGCCAAAATTTCGTCGTTATTTTCGCTGAGGTGAGTTTGAATAAATAAGTCAAACTGAGCAGCTTGCTTGGCAGCTTCTCTCATTAAGCCGCGCGAACAAGAAAGCGCAAATCTGGGTGAAATAATTGAAGACAATTTGTGGTTATTAAGCCATTTTTGAATTAATTTTTCATTTTCTTCAATTGCTAAATCCGTATTTTGAAGCAATCCGGTAGGCGCACCTTCATCCATTAACACTTTGCCAATCCAGGCTCTTATCCCAGATTTTTGAGCTTCCTCAAATGCAATATTTGTAGCTTCCGTATTTGAAGTCACATATGCAACAACTGTTGTAGTGCCTAATTTTAAACAAGAGTCAAAAAATATTGATGCTTCTTTTCTTGCTATATCGGCGTCATTAAATCTTAATTCCTGCGGAAACGTGTAGGTCTGCAGCCAGGGCAGCAAGGGCGGGCCACCAATACCAGCAAAGGCGTGCTGCGAAAGGTGAGTGTGGGTGTCGATAAATCCGGGAACAACAATTCGATTTCCAAAATCTATCAATTCGCCTATTTTTAATTCTTCATCTTTAATTTTATCGCTAAAATTCTCAATTTTTCCATCTTCAGTCACCGTTAAAAATCCGGGATTATAAATCCTGAGCTGACCCAAACTTGGAGTGTCAATAAAAATAGCTTTGTAGATACGTTTCATTTCAACACCTTGAAAGAAAAAAAGGGCTCGCCCAGTTGACTCCGACTTATTGCGGTTTAGCTTTTGAGTGAGCCGCAAAAAAGTCTGAAGGAGAATGCCATGAATGCAGAACCTGCAACAGAATCTGACTATTACAGTAACACGCGCACACAACAAGTAGATGTCATTTCAAACGGAAAAATAATTTCGAGCTACGAAATTGATATCTCTCCCGATGAATTTCTGCCTACCCAAACAAAAACTCGCAATGCTCTCCAGACTTGGCCTGCTCGGCGCTATGCATTACCGGTTGTTACCTTGGCAATTGTAATATCAGTCTTGTCTCTCATTGGCTGGAATTTTTCAAACTTTTCTGCGGGAGTAAGTGCACAAGAAGTATTCGGAATGCATGAATATTGGAGATTGTTCACTGCACTTTTTATGCATGGCGATACACCTCATTTATTGAGCAATTTGTTACCTTTCTTGTTTTTTGGCTGGCTTCTTTATTCGTACTTTGGAATTTCCGCTTTTCCTATTATTCCATTTGCAATTGGCATTACAAGCAACGCTCTTACAATAACCCAATACGACGCAAAAACGATTCTAATGGGCGCATCGGGAATGATTTATGGCATGATTGGTCTTTGGTTGGTGCTTTATTTAAAATTCGATTCTAGTTCGCAGATTACAAAAAAATTTATGCGAGCAGTAGCCTTTGCGCTTATCATGCTCCTGCCACGCGCCTATGAACCAAATGTCAGTTACCTTGCACATGCCAGCGGATTTTCACTTGGGGTTGTATCTGGAGTAGCAGGCTTACCATTTTTTAAATTAAATAAACCAGATATTTGAAATCACATAATTTTATCTGTAACCCATGGGAGCGCACGCTCGCGAATCGCTATATCGATTAACGTAAGTCCAATACACATAAAAGCTGCTTAAAGGAGTGGCACCTTCAGTTGAGCCTTTGTTCATTGCGGCGTATGACTTCAAATATTTCTCGTGAATTGCTTTGATGCGATTGTATTCTTTGCAAACTAATTTGAACGAACTCATGAAGCTCCTTTTAGCTTGTGAAAATTGCTCCTATAAATTTTATCGGCAAATTCTGCAGGACTTAAAGATTTATTTTTAAACTTGAAGCCAACAAAATCCTACACCAATCAAAGAAATTTAAGTATCTGATTTTATTGAATTAGATTCAGTTATTTTTTATTTTTTAGATTTCTTTTCGTCTAACTCTGACTCTTTTTCTGGAATAACTTCAGAACTTGTTGCTGATTTTTTCAGCACTGCTCCACGGCCAGACAAACCAGAGGAGCTTTTTTGACCCTCTAGCCCCGAAAATCCGTTAGTATTTTGATCGCCAGCATTTCTGAGCAAATCCCCAGCTGCTTTTGTACTCGAAACATCGCTCTGCAATGCTTCTTTGGTTTCTTGCTGGATTTTTTGATAGATTTCTTCACGATGCACAACGGTACTACGGTCTGCCTGAACTCCCAAGCGTACCTGTTTTCCTTTGATTGCCATGACTACAATTTTAATATTGTCGCCTATAGCAATAACATCTCCCACTTTTCGCGTAAGTACCAACAACTGCCGACCCTCCCTGGTCTGCCGCTCTCGCCTATTTTTAACACGAGACAAGCTTAAATATCACGTGTTTCCCCTATGTCAAGTCAATTTATCCTTCAAACTACGGCTTCATTCTTAAACACCTGCTTCACTAAGGTACCATTCATTACACCTTTTCACTGACTCAATGCATTCAATGATGCCCGGAGTGTCAAAAGTATTGTTTGCAACCAAAAATCTGGAGCACAAAATCACGTAAATAACTCGTTTGAGCCGGAAGATTACAAATTTGGCCCTTCTGTGGTACGACTTTGCGGCGTGATTCAACCGTCATTTTATTCTCGTCGAAATACAGGGGCCCAACGTGCATCCTTCTCAGTCCAAAAATTTTATTCATTCGTCCGATACTCCTTCTTCAACAACAACCGGGACAATAATTTCCCCTCGATCGAGCACTAATCCGCTCTTCGAAGAAACATCAATGAATGCCATCAAACTTGCTCACCGGCGCAAGTGGACCACCGTGGGTTCCGTTCTTGCACTGCTCTGCGCAGGCTTGGGCTTTGTTATTTATTCAAAAATTTCAGAAAGTCGAGAGCGCACTCTTGCTGTAAAATATACAGAAATTGAGTCGGCATACACAAATGAAATCCTAACATTCCAGGAAGACATGAAATCGAAGGGCAGCAAGGCTGATCCCGACTCCCAGCCGAATCACACAGCAAGCACTCAAAAATTTGCCGACTTTGCAAAACAAAATTGGAACGAACCGTTAGGTTGGCAAGCTGCAATTCGTGCATCAACGTCACTCATTGAACAAAAAAACATCTCAGAAGCCAAGTCTTTGCTTGAACCTCTGGTTCGTAAAACACTTAAAAACAATTTTATTCAGGCTAGAGTGAGACGAACGCTAGCTGGCTTATATGCGGAATCTGGAGAATTCGACAAATCTCTCGCAGAACTCAATTTTATCGAAAAACTTCCCGACGTTCCTTCACAAAATGAAACAAAACTTTTTAAAGCGCGAATTCTGTACATGTCGGGTAAAAAAGATGACGCAGCAAAGCTACTCAAAGAACTCGCTGGCTCATCAGCAACAGACGAAAGCGATTTATCTGGTAAGCCAGCAAGCGTTGAAGCCGCGTTGTGGATTGGATATTGGGGACTCTAAAATGCGCTTTTTTAATTGCTTTGCCTATTCAATTTTTTCGGCATTTATTGTTTTTAATTTAGCACCTCAATACTCTTTAGCTCAGCACGCAAATGCTGGCTTACAAAAAGATAATCTTAAGTTAAAAAATAATTCTTTTAGAATTATTGAAACAACCACAATTTTTCCTGCCTCTAGTTCTGGGGTTTCAATACCTCAAAAAGCATTCGGACTTCCCCATCGGGCCACAGCTACTTTTGGCACATTATCCGACTCAAGAGTAACCTCCCGCTCTCAAGCCGGAGCTTACGAACTCACAAATGCATTAGCAGCTTCCACTGTTTCCGAACAATTGCTCTCATTAGCAGTTGTGCCAGTTTGCGGACCTTCGCCGGAACGAAATGTATTATCGTGTTTTAATCTATTAGGTGGCGAGCTACTTGATACAGTTCCGCTTCCTGGAAATTTATCGACCACACCTTTCTTCTACGATGGCAGTTGGTTTATTGGAACTTCAAAAGGGTTTTTCTTACGCACTGAAGGCTCAAGCGTGCGATACACGCCAACTTTAGGCAGTGTTAATTCTCGGTTTTGGGGCAGCGATTCCAGACTCTACATGAGAGCTTTAAAAGACCGACTCTATCCTGAAGCCACACGCCCCAATGCATCTCAAAATGCACAACAAATTGCTCCCAATATACCCAACGGTTGGAAGTGGTATTACGCCACATCTTCAGAATATGTAGGAACACCGGTAGTATCTGGTAATTCAATTATTATTCAAACTGCGCAGCAATTTCTTAACTCATTTGATGTTAATACCGGAAAACTATTATGGGCAACTCGTCTCGCTCCAGAGTCACCCCTCAGAATCGGAGCTTCAGCCTTAACTGCCACCGCACGCGAAATATTAATCGGGACTGACGAAGGTGCCATTCTAGCGCTCAATCCCAAAGACGGTGCATTATTGTGGCGCTATTCGTTTCCAATTGATTCCAACGACAAATACCACGCCATCACTGCAGCACCTCTTGTGACAGGCCGCAGCATCATCGCCTCAAATGCAGAGAGCCAAACTCAGCGCGTATCACTCGATGGACGTAATTTAGAGTGGAGTTATCCGTTAGGCAGCGTTGCCCAAGCCAGAAGCGACGAATCAAACGTCTACTTGGGCGGCTCAAATGGCGCGCTCGCCGCTCTCGATTTACGTACGGGAGCTTTAAAATGGAAAACTCTATTGAACCCTTCGTCGCCTCTGACCACAATTTTTGTTGTTAAAGACAAAAAAATGCTTTTAGTATCAACAAAAAAAGGCGAAATTTTTCTTGTAAATTCGGAAAATGGACATATTGAAACCTCAACCCCAACTCTGGGTGATTCTCTCGGCGAATTTTTTCCAGTCGTTGGTGAAGCTGACACATGCCTCACCTTTGTTCCGAACGCGTTACGATGCTTTAAAGTAGAATCAACTGAACTAACACTCAATTGATACGCGGAAAAAAATCGTGAAAAGTGAAAATACACAAACAATCCATACTGAAACCGAAATTTATTCAACATCGAATCAATTGTCGTCTGCTATGGAAGTTTCAATAAATGTATTCGTCAAATCGGAACCTACAAAAATTCGTGTTTCTTCGCTCGGAGTATTAAAAACTCAAGGCGAAAAAGCACTTCGGGCTTTTCAAGAGTCTAAAAATTCATGAAAACCCCAGCTCGGTTGACTCCAAAATTTAAAATAAATATTTCGCAATCGAGCCGTAATTTTCAGGCCGTGGCCCTCACTCGCAAGTCTCAATTTCCCGAACTCTCTCAAAACCGATTTACAATTGAATGCGATAAAAAAGCACTGACAAAAAGAGTACAATGGGTCCTTTCACAGACTGTCCAATTTTCATCGTCGCTTAATATACGGTTTTGTGATGCCGAAGAAATGGCTTCATCTAATGGGTATTTTAGAAATAAACATTATGCCACAGATGTTTTGAGTTTTCCAAATTCACCACAACAAAGCGATTCCTTGGGTGATTTGCTGATTTGCCTCCCAGTTTGTTTGCTCCAAGCCAAGAAACACAAAGTAACAATGAGCTCAGAAGTTGAAAAAATGATCACTCATGGAATCATTCACCTCAAAGGCTTCGATCACGAACGAAGCGAATCTGCACATAAAATAATGTCTACGCTAGAACGAATTATAAACCGTCAATTATGCGATGAATTGGGTCCAGCTAACTGGATTGTCGCCAGGAGCAAAGTCTGAATGGGGAGCTTAACGTCAGGTATTCTAGTCATCATATTTTGTTTGGTACTTTCGGCTTTTTTTTCAGCAACTGAAACAGCGCTGACAAGTTTATCATCATTAAAAGCAAAACATTTGCGCGAAAACTCTGGCCGTTCTGGCCATATATTAGATTTATGGCTCCATTCACCACAAAGAGTATTAGCTGCAGTTTTAATAGGTGGCAATTTAGTAAATATTTTTGCTGCGGTTTATGCCGACAATCTTGTACAAAAGTATTTCGGTGTAAATGCCGTAGAATTAGTTTCAGCAATAATGACTATTATAATAGTCCTTTTCAGCGAAATTATACCAAAAACATTTGCAAAAAACTATGCAACAAAGATTGCGATTCCAACTCTAAATATTTTTAGAGTTTTTTACTGGGCACTTTTTCCTTTAACTTGGATTATTTCTACAATTGCTAGTCTTATTTCGTCGCTTTGGGGAAATAAAAATGCAAAAGTCATGCCTCAAATTACCGAAGAAGAGCTCGAATTTTTTATCAATGTCGGCGAAGAAGAAGGTGTCATTGCAGAGCAAAAACACGAAATGCTCAGTGGTATTTTTGAGCTTGGCGACACAGTTGTGCGTGAAATTATGGTTCACCGTATAGATTTAACAGCCCTCGCACACACAACTAAACTTTCTGAAGCACCCGCAGTTTTCAGAGAAACAGGTTTGTCGCGACTCCCTATTTACGAAGACCGGATCGACAACATTATAGGAATTTTACATATAAAAGACGTGATGTTTTCCATGAACAGGCACCGCGATAATCCAAATTTTTGGGAATCTCCCGTAGTAGAGTTCAAGCGTGAAGCAGTGTTTGTTCCTGAGTCTAAGCCAGTAGATCAGCTGTTTCAGGAATTGCGAAAGCAACGCCAACATATGGCAATAGTGCTCGACGAATACGGCGGAACCAGTGGTCTTGTGACCATGGAAGACATATTTGAAGAAATAGTTGGCGAAGTTCGCGATGAATTCGACAACGAAGAAGATGCCATTCGGCCCACGCAAATTGCAAATCAATATTTGGTGGAATGCAAAGTACACATCGACGACTTCTGCGACTTTTTCGACCTGGAAATCAATACAATTTCTGATGGCAACCCTGCGAGCGAATACGACACTTTGGGAGGACTCATTATTCACCATTTTGGGCAAATTCCAAAAATTGGCGATAAACTCACTATCCACCAGGTCAATTTAGAAGTTGTTGAAGTCAGCAGACGTCGCGTAAGGAGAGTCTTGGCAAAAATAATAAATAAAAAAGATGAAGCTAATTCTCTACCATCGGACAATTCTAACTCATCAAATCGTTCCGAAAATATTCAGCAATAAAAAAGCACCCTAAAAAGGGTGCTTACTTAATTCGCTTCAAAAAATATTTGGCTTCAAAATTTAGATTTAAAATTTCGAATTCAAAAATTATTCGTCGTCTTCTTCTTCCTCTTCGTCGTCATCGTCTAAATCATCATATTCTTCGTCATCATCAAATTCTTCTTCGTCAGACTCTTCGTCTTCCGAATCTTCTTCTAATGGTTCTTCTTCTACTTCATCTTCTTCTTCGTCATAATCATCGTCATCGAAATCATCATCGTCGTCGTCGTCGAAATCATCGTCGTCGTCGTCGAAATCATCATCGTCTTCTTCCTCTTCTTCTTCTACTTCTTCCTTTGCTTCCTTGGACGCTCGACCTTTAACGAATTGGGGGGACCATAAATGTCCATCCCGCTCCTCTGCGACGCCTTTCAGGAGCATGTCGAGAGATGCCACTACCATCAGAACCCTCCAAGAAATCCACTTAAATCTGAATTAAACCACACAATAATAGAGCACCTGAAAAACCATGCACTCACTTGCATCGAAAAGGTAATCAGAAGTCGGTAGTCAACGCAAGCTCTGCGCATAAAAATTTTTGATGCTCTTCAAATCGTAGAAAATTGCTCCGTCTTGAAGCATAATTTATTGTCCGCACACGGGAGCTTTTTTACAGTGAAAAAAATTGAGTGGCCTTTATTGGCAGCAAAAATATTATCTTTTTTAGACACTTGCATACATTCGCCGCAAGGTGTCTCGTTTTTACAATTCATTGTAGCAACGTCCGAAACTCTCGTGGCCTGGAAAAGACACGGCCTAGCTATTTTTCATTTTTCAAACGACACATTTTTTTTCATTTTAGGAACAGCATCTATCTTTTTAGGCGCGCCACTTATGTGGGCCATAGTGGTCTATGGCTGGCTGATTCTTTTTTTCGGCAATACCCTCATTATTTTGCAAATTTTTAGGATGATATTACTGAAACAAAACTACCCAGAAATCTCACTCATTGGAATTGCTTTTGTTGCACTTGTTCATTTCGTGCTAATTTATACACTTGTTCAAAAAAAAGTATTTCTATTATTCAACGATTTAAAACACAATTACATTCATAGAGCAGAACGGTTTGACACACATATTATAGGGACTGCATATTTCAACAACAAGAAATCTGAAATGGAAATCAGAAATATTTCTTCTACAGGGTGTTTGTGCCTATGTTCTATTGAGCTCCCACAAAACGAAATAGCACTATTTATTCCTGCTGCAGACGTAACAATGCACATTGAATTAGAAATTCTCAGAAAAATTCCACGGACCGAAGTCAAAAATCAGGTCGGAATAAAAAATGATGAAAAAAAAATCGTTTATCAATTTGGTGCACATTTTTGCAAGACAATGAATGCCAAAACTATTGCCCGACTTCGAGCGGCTCAATTACCAAGTGCGACGCCAATTCCGCCAGCTTCTGAAATGCCGGACGCATTCTTAGAGCACTAGCACGATCTTCAAACGCTTTTTGCTTTTCAGACTTTTCAAAAGCTGCCAGGGAATTCAAATTTTTTTTTTCTGGCTGAGCAGGCGCTCCGAAGGGATCTTCCCTATTTTCCTGCAAAAAAGAAGTGTTGGGTTGGTTTCGATTTTGCCCGGCCACAGAGGCGTTTGCCCCAGGCAGAGCGGCCGCATCTGGCTTAAAAACAGGACGCTTTATGCTTGACTGATTCGGCAGTTGCAAACCGGACAAAGCTGCATTACCAAAGCCGCATTCATCTAAAGTTTGAATAAAAATTTGTGCATCATTGTCCGAAAAATGAGTCAAAACTTTATTTTGCGGAACGTCTGCAAATACAATTTTAGTAGAATTAAAATCGTCGAGCAAAGCATGTTTTAACTTCGAGGCCAAAGGAGGAGACTTCTTTTCCATAACAGAAATAAGTCGCGCAAACCCAGACATATCTATACGATCGGAGCTATTAATAGATTTGGCCGAAGTAGCACCAGAGCTTTTTTGCACTGTATTTTCTGGCGGCGGCACAATTGCATTTTTAGGTTGTATTGGCGATTGAGCGGACTGCTGAACAACTGGAGTTTTTACCGGCTGAGAAACAGAAATATTAACGTCGCCCTTTAACACTTGCATTAATTCTGGAGCAGATAACCATTGAGAACGAGACAAACAATCTAGAATTGTCACTTCAGCCCAAGATAATGAGGCGCTTATTTGCGATACTTCTCGCGATGAAATTTGCAAAGTACGAAATAATTCACTCAAAGCTGTTAAAGACAATTTTGCACTTTGCTCCGACAGCCAAAGGTATTCACTTTTTAGCATTTGCGTAAGTTTAAGCGCCTGAGATTCATTTTGAATTTGCTTAATGAGAAGCGCATTACGACAAAATTGGGCCGTATTTTCAAGCAAAATAGACAAATCAAAACTTGTTTGGTCGGCGATTTTCAAAATTTGAAGAGCTTCGCCGCAATCATTTGCTGCAATTGCGCAAAAAAGTTTTTGCGCTAAATCTTCACCCAATGCACCAAGTGCTTTGTGAGCAATTTCAGTCTTTATAATTTTGTCCGGGCACAACGAAATGATTTGTTCAAGTAAACTTAACGCATCGCGCATGCTACCGCGAGCTTCGCGGGCAACTACAACTAAAGCATCGTCTTCCCAAACAAAACCTTCATTTTTTAATATATGACACAAATGTTCAACAATTTTTTCGTGATCAATTTTTCGAAATGGAAATAACATGCAACGAGATCGAACAGTATTTGGAACTTTATGCAACTCGGTGGTTGCCAATATAAAAATAACTTGCGGAGGTGGTTCTTCAAGTGTTTTTAAAAGTGCATTAAAAGCACTCAAACTCAACATATGAACTTCATCAATTATAAATATTTTATACCGCGCCGATGAAGGATAAAATCGGGCCGATTCACGCAGCTCTCTCACGTTATCGACGCCATTATTTGAGGCACCATCGATTTCTAGAATATCTTCGTGCGCGCAGGCGGTAATTTGAACGCAATGCACGCATTCTTGACAAGGATGAGCTGTGGGACCTTTGATGCAGCAAAGAGATTTAGCAAGAATTCGAGCGCTAGAAGTTTTGCCAGTACCCCGCGTTCCTGTGAATAAAAAGGCATGTGGAATTCGTCCGCTTTGAAGCATTGTTTCTAATGCAGACGATACAATTTCTTGGCCCACAAGGTTTTGAAAACTTTGGGGACGTGTCCGGCGAGCCAGCACTAAGTACGGAGCTTGAGGCTCTGAATTGTTCATGCTTAATTCACTGCCTTGTTAGTCATTTTCAAAATAATTTCAATAAAAAAACCGCTTCAAGGGGTGACCAGAAGTTACATATGCCTGCCTAGTCGTGCACCGTTGCTGCCTTCCGGCCCTGGCGGGATTCACACTACAAAACACCAAATGGCCTCTGACCACCTCTTCAAGCGGCCTTCCCTTAGACCTACCAACAAATGCATCGGTCCGTCAAGCCTTTATCAAAGATCGGAACATTAAGCCGAGTTGCCCAGCATTTCAGCAGTTAAACTCAATAAGACAGTCGTTTCTTTTGTGAAAAAGGAATCTTCGTGAAAGCAAATAAAGGACTCATGGCAATCTTCATATTGTGCGCATGTGGCGGCCCGCAAACTGATTTGCCACTGCAAAACGACGTCCAGTCTTTTTTTGCGGACTGCAAAAAATATGCCGACCCCAGTAGTTATCTTTTGTGCGAATCTGGTAAAAAACGCCAAATTGAAATCAAATTTGTAGACTCACTACCCATTCACGGAATAAAAGGAATTTGCTCTACTGAAGTTCTCGGAACTAGTGAAATATTAATATTAAAATCAAACTGGGGCGAAACGCAATTAAAGGCTACAATATACCATGAATTGGGGCATTGTGTTTTAGGATACAAACATATTAGCGAGAATTTTGAAGGTATTATGTTTCCGAGAGTGAGGCCAGAGGCATATTGGAAAAAAAATATTGAACGACTTATTCCAGAACTTTTTAATAACTCTTGCCCCGATAAAAACCCATTCATATGCAGAATATCGCGATAATTAATGAGAAAAAATCAAAAGAAAAAAGAAAGAATTGAAGCATTTTTAAACAAATCTTGGGTATACCGCAAATTAAACACTACGCAGTCTTGGCTCAATTCTAAACATCAAAAAACAGTCTTATTTTTAGGACTGATAGTTTCTTTTATTATTGTTATTTATTCACTCTCGTATTTGAATGATGCTCTTAATCCAAATCAATCTTATGAAAAACTTATCCTTTCAAATTCGGTTCGAGAGCTCAGAGCATGGAATATGTCGGTCAGAACGTGCGAATCAAATTCGCAAAATATTCGCACTTGCTTCGAGGTTCCAACGACTCATGCAACTACAAATTTGCCTGGAAGAATGGATTTGGCTAACAGTATTTCCGAAATTAAAAAACAAAATCCTGAACTCAAAAATAAGTCTTTGCTTTTTACAGTGACCCACGAATTCTCTCAACTCGAAAAAGAATGGATTCAGAAAAAAAAGAATATTAACTTGTTTATTCCAACTTCAATTCAAAAATATGTTAAATTAATTCTTCCAGACCGCACTCTAGACACTACCGGTTCCGGATTTACGGTTCATTTTTCTTTTCCTAGTTCTAGTCTTATGAACGAAAATTCAATTACGCTAGAATTTGATCCTGGAAATATGCCCTGGTTTGGGCCTGCTGTTTTGCCAGTTTTACTTGCAGAAAATGGCACTCAGGCAGATTTACAAAGCCTTGCCACAAAACAAGCGGCAATGGGCACAATTATGCGCCTTTTTTTCGTTTTTCTGCCTGTGTTATTCGCATGCATAGCAGTGGTACTCGACCACAACCGCGCCTTCGCGCTTTTGTCTTTTTATGGCATCGCGACTGCGGCGCGAGCTTTCGTTCCGTTGATCATAAAAAATCAGTCTGACCTGCAAAACTGGGGAGGTCCACTTTTTTCACTGCTCAACGGAGCAGCGTTTTTTCTGCTCATTTTGTTTTCATTTGAAATGTCGCACCTGTCTAATTTAAGACGCTATGCCTGGCCTATTTTTGCTTTTTTTTCCGCAAGCTTCTTCCTAATTTTCAATACAATTTTCAGTGAGTTTTATTTGGTTGCCGACCTCTGGTGCGACGGCCTTTCGGCTTCACTTTCAATAGGTATTTTGCTTTGCGGAATTATCAAAAATCCAAAAACACTTAAAATGGATATGCGCCTTGCGGTTCTTATATTAGCTTATATGATACACATACAGGCTAATGTAAATGACCTTTTTCATGTTGAAGAAGACCGATACAAAGACCTCTTCGATTGGAAACACCTCACACTTTTGCCACTCATGCTTGTTTCGTGCCTTGCAGAAGTCGGCAGTGTTACGCGCCGCATTCGCTCTGTGAGTAAAAACGTACGAGAAAAAGCACGCATTGATACTGAATTAGCAATTGCACGACGCACACAACTCAATTTATTGCCCGGTCTCAAATTCACGAGCGAAAAATGGTCGTGGCGCGCCTTTTTTAAACCTGCTTCAGAACTCGCTGGCGACTGGTTTGATGCCCGAGAAATAAAATTTTCCGACGGACGCACTCTCCTAGCAGTAGCCTTAGTAGATGTAACAGGACACGGTATTTCTGCTGCACTTTCTACTACAATTATATCTTCAACCTGGGGCTGTTGGTGCGAAGAATCTACTTCCTGGACCTTTCCCGAAACACCTCAGCAAAGAGAACTCCTTTTGGCTCATGCACCTGCGCGACTTCACAAAGCACTTGTGAGCAACAGGCACCGCGGCTCAGGTACAGCAGTTTGTGCCCTTCTTGATTGGGATAAAGGGGAAGTTACCTTAACTACAGCAGGGCATCCTCCAGTCATTGTTTCCGATAATTATTCAGTGCGCGAAGTTCGAGGGCGCGGCTCAACTTTAGGTTCATTCTGTGATGTTGAAAACTTAGAATGGAAATGCGTCACCACAGAACTTATTCCTGGTGAATATGTGATTTTTATGTCAGATGGAATTTTTTCATCTGATATGGAACGCGTGCGCTGGATGAGCACCATGAGAAGAAAATCTGCTGCCGGTAAACTTCATTTGCTAGCAGAAGGACTCTTACTTTTAAAAAATACAAAACATTATTTCAGAAAAAACCCAGACGAAGAAGACGACATGACAGCCTTATTGGTGCGCTGGCACGCTCCCTTGAGGGATTTCAATCACACTCGTTCTGATGGAAAAGCAGATGCCGCAGACATTAATGTCATGGCCATTACAGCATAATAATAGTTGCAAAATGCCTGTTTGTTAAAAATGAAAAAAAGAAAAAACAACAATGAGGCACCATGCGCAAACAAAATCTCTTTGCGGCAATAGAATTTCCGAATGCCAAGGCCAATGAGAGTCGCAAAAAATATATAAAATGCCACATTGCGCGGAATTAAATAAAATCCATTGCGCTCCGCCGCCGCAAGATAACTCAAAGCGTCACGCCGAAAAGGCTGCCTAATTTGAAAAAATAGTACGTCATTTAAAAATGACGAAATATTCCAAAATGCCAGAGGAGCGGTAATAAAAAATGCAGCCAATCCTGAGTACAAAATCAACCGCATATTTTTCTTTGAAAAAACATTTTCGTTATTCAATAAACAAAGTAATGGTGCCAATAGAATTGCATATTGTTTTACACTAAAAAAAAGCCCTAGCCCCAGCCACAAATATTTCGATTTAATTTTTGACAAATAGAGAACCAAACCAAAGCATGCTGTCACAAGTGGCTCAGTCCAGCTTTGCTCAATAACAAAAAATGAGCGCGGTGAAAACAACATTAAAGAGCTCAGCAAAAGCCCAAATCTACCGGGGGCAAGTGCGAATATAAACACAGCTGTAGCCGACATCCCTAGTGCGTGGGCAATACGAAAGTCGCCAAAGAAATGTCCTAAAGTTGAAAAAAATAAACTCAACGGTGGATAGGGAAAACCAATTTGAATAAAGCCCTTTTTTACAAGTCCTTCTCCAAAGAAATCTGGTGTACCGTAAATATTTCGAGTGACCAAAGTATATGGATTGGAGCCACCTAAAAGCCCCTTAATTGCAGTTTGATGTATATCAAAAACATCTATCGCCGGGTGAGGCGAATAATACAAAATCAAACAACTTACGCCGAAATGTATTGCCACAATAATTAACAAAAAAACTTTTTCATTTTTCTGATAAATTTGCGCAATCATTAAAACTAATACTGCGAAAAAAACGCCTGCAAAAAAATATGGTTCAAAAGAACCGGCAAGGTACATTGCAGGGTCATTTGTAAAAAGAGTGAAAAATTGTTGCGCCAAAAATATTAGTAAAAATATGGCACAAATATTTTCACCATTCTTTTCTATTTTAGAAATCGGTTTTAAAAAAAATGGAGCTCCTAAAAAACAAAGCGACAGAGTTAGCCATCGCATTGCTCTTGGGTGATACGCTCCATTCGATATTTGCACCGCCATACCAATAACAAAAGCCGACAACACGAACAATAAAAAATGAGTCCAGGATTGATTTTTTGGGATGTGATTTGCATTATTTTCAGAAAGATCTAAATTTTGAATCATAGTGACGATTTCACCCCAACAAAAACACTTTGCGCATTCGCCGATTTTCTTACTTTTTTATGAATTACGTTCTGGTTCAATCCGGCCAAACGAAGTAACAACCAAGATAATTCCAATTATAACCGCAGGGATCGATAGCATTTGGCCCATATCCAGAGATAAATTTCGCTCAAAACTCACCTGAACATCTTTTATAAATTCGATGCAAAATCTGAATCCGAATACGAGAATTAAAAAAGACCCTAAAGCAAATCCTCTTTTTCTCCCCCATTTCTCTGAAGTGACTACGAAATGCAAAATAAGTGCAATAACAAAATAAGCGACGGATTCGTAAATTTGAGTGGGATGCCTCGGAATATTATCGACTCTGTCGAAAATAAAGCCCCATTTTCCGTTGGTGGGAGAACCGATGATCTCGGAATTCATTAAATTACCGAGGCGAATGAGTCCACCAGATATTGCAACTGCAGTGCAAATGCGGTCCATCAACCAAAGATAATTCATGTCTTTAAACTTACGGTTGAACAAATATGCGCCAATGGGAATACCAATAGCGGCACCATGACTGGCAAGCCCGCCCTCCCAAACTTTTAAAATGCGCAGCGGTTCCGCCAAATAAACTTCAGGCTCGTAAAAAAAACAGTGGCCCAATCGCGCGCCAATGATTGTAGAAAACATCATATACATAAGCAAAGAATCGAGCCTAAAGGGATCGTATCCCGCATTAATAAATCTACGTTTTAAGTATGCAAATGAAAGATAAAAACTTGCTAAAAAAAACAAACTATACCAACGTAACGAGAAAAAGCCAATCGTAAATAATGCCGGATCATAATTCCAATGTATCACAGTGTCACCTTGAAAATGAGTTTGAAAGTAGGCCTGCAGTATTTTACTCTTTGTTATGATCATCAGCAAATTAAAATAAATTTGAAAAATGAGTTTTATAAAATGAACTTGCAATCTTTTTTGTCACTTTTCGTCTTTTCTTTTTTGCTCGGGCGCCTTGCAACGCTTTGGAGCGTAGCAAGGCCAGAAAAAGGACCTCGCATTTTTCATATAAAAATAGACAAAAACGAGGCCATTTTAGACATTAAAATACTAAAAGTTACGCGCCTAGGAACCAAAGTAACAGGCCTTTTAAATCATTTGAGCCTGCCTCAAAACCAAGGCCTTTTGATTAAAAATACATCTAAAATTCATTGCAATGGAATGCTTTTTCCCATAGCGGTCGTTTTTATATCAAGACAAGGAACTGTTACAAAAATTCACAAAAATGTAGAACCAGGGCAGGTTTGCTGCGGCTCCCGCGGAACCGCTCACACTCTAGAAATCAATCCAGATTCGAATTTATTAAACAATATCACCGAAAATTCGCGCCTAGAATTTATACCGGTTTAAGTTCATGGAATTTAGAAATATCAAGGTAAACTTGGCCTTTTTCATCGGTTAAAATAACATCTTCCATACGATGATCCCAAACTAAGTCCGTAAAGTTATATAATTTTCGAGAGTGAATTGTCTGACCCGAAGTATTATCTGTGCCCATTAAAGTCACTAATACCTGCATATTATCTTTTTCAACCTCTGCACAATCTAACCCAAAAAGAGGGCTCGATTCATCAATCACATGAGTAACAATCCAAGAAAGTGCAAAAAATGGGGAATTGTCACGATCTACTTTTAAATCCAAAATACGCCGCATGCGCTCACCTTCTACAGTGACCTCAGTGCGCAATAAAACAACGCCCACATGAGCTTCCACAATGCTGTTTCCGCGTTCATTTGCCATGCGCAGGCGCAACGATTGCTTTCCGTTGTATTTATAAATAACAGCTTTGTCGCCAAAAATAACTTTCGAAGTGGGTACAGAAAATTTTGCAAACATGAGGCCGTTGGTCATGGCAACTACACAAAATGCAATAAATGCTTCAATGCAAACCAAGGCATTAGCGTAAGTTGTCTTAGGATATATGAATCCATATCCGATGGTCATCATGGTTTGAACGCTAAAATAAAAAGCATCTGGGAACGTGAGCACTTCAACATTTCCCAAACAATTTCCACCAAGCATATACAGGCCAGCAA
>JAYTOT010000105.1:0-35037 GCA_043747645.1 Pseudomonadota bacterium
GCCAATTCGCACAGTGCCGCCATGTCTGATTTATGCCGAGAAATCTTTTGAGCGAGACCTTCCTGTTCAATTCTTTTGAGAGCCTCGTTGAGTGCGGCAAATAATGGAACTGCAGGTGTAAAAGGAGTTTCGCGCCGATCGGAATAATATTTAATTGCAGTTGTAAGGCACAGTGTCGAATGTCGTTCTGCATTGCGCAAAATTAACTCTTGCAATGAATGCGACAAGCCAACAATGCCCACTCCTGCGTAACTGCCCATAGCTTTTCCTGAAACTGAAGCAAAAGCATCGCATTGTTCATTTTGCAGTAAATTAATTGATTCACTCCCTAAAGAACTAATCATGTCGACACATAAAAATACATTATTTGCCGACAAAATATTATATATTTTATGAAATGGAACAAGGCAGCCCAAGCTTGTTTCGTGATGCACAGAAAATGCGAATTTAATATTCTTTACTGTGTTTAAAATTGTTATTAATTTGGGTATATAATCTTCTGATTCATTGACTTCAACAATATAGAGTTTAAATCCGGCTTCCGTAACTTGTTTGCAAAGTCGTAAGCCGAAATGCCCCCTGACAAAAACAATTGCAGCACTCTCAGCACTTGTGGTGGCGTAGCAGGCTTTTACCAGCGATTCTAGTGTTCCGGTGCCACAGGTGCTGAGCAGTGTTGTCGAAAAAGAGTTTGGAATTTGCAGCACTCGGTGAAGTAACAAATTGGTGTTTTGTAAAAGCGATCGAAATTCTTCGCTGCGGTGGTGTAAATTTCCAAATTCAATGGCCCTTAATGCAATATTCGGGTGAATGTTGACTGGCCCTGGGGTTAATAGACTCATTTTCATAAGGTCACGCTATTTAAATTTAAGTATTTAGCAATGCTTGGGCGGCTTGAAATTGCCGCTTCCAGTTCCTTGAGGCCTAAAATCATTGGCGTGAAAAAAACTCCCTTAATATTTTTGGCTGGAGCAATTTTCGCGAACCCGAATTTTAAATAGAGGGCAATTTGTTTGTCTATTGCCGAAATGAGTGCGTATTTGTAGCCAAGTGAAACGGCTAGAGAAGCCGCTTGAGTTATGAGTTTTAATGTAACAATAGTGCCACGGTGTGCTTTTTTAACCGCCAACAATCGAATTTCAATTGCCTGGTTTCGAATTTCGTCGGTGAGTATTGCAGAATCCATTTTTGAGTCGACGCTAAATTTTCCGTTTTCTGAGCTTGTAAGGCATATCATTCCAGCTAAATTATCGCTTATTTCGGCAATTAAATAGTGATTTCGAGGGTGAAATGCGTCTACCAATTGACCATTTTGTGTTGCAGAATGTTGCCCAATTTCGTTTGCAAAAATTTCATGATTAAATTCAAATATTTTTAATTCGTCTTCTGCGCCATTTGCAGCTCTTATTTTAATCAATTCTTGACTTGAATTTTTCACCGTGTGGCCTTCGTGTTCAAAATTAGTATAAATCTCTGTTAACCTTGACTGATGCTGTTGATGCAGTCAAGGCTAGAGAATTTTCAGACCTTCTTGCCACTGCGGTATCAATACACATCCGTATTGTTTTTAGTTTGAAATTGGGTCAAGTTTTCGGAGTGAAAAATGAAACGAATGAGGGAATTGTTCTGTGATAGGCGGGAATGGTTTCAACTCACAACTGACGGCTACTTCTGCCGAAAATAATTCCTGCAACAAGACTAATGACCCAAGCAAAGGCAAATAGCACAAATAGAAATTTAGCAGCGCCCACTGCTCCTGCAGCAATGCCTCCGAATCCGAAAACTGCTGCAACTAAAGCAAGTACCAAAAATGCAAATGACCAGCGTAACATATTAAGCTCCTTTTTTTTGATTTACCGAAAACGTCCTTATCAAGAACCGTGCCAGTGGAATTTCCTCAGTAAAACACAGATTACTGGAGTTTGTATGGAGCAGAATTCATACACTTGAATGTTTCATTTTAGCGACTTTTCTAGTTAGAATTTATGTTTTATCTTTTTCCATTGAAATCTGCATCGTAATTGCTGTTTTAAAAAAAATATTCTTCATTTGGCACGATTTTTGCAAGTCAGTTGAGGTGAGTCGATTTTGTGACCGCATAAACAATTTGGGAGTTTTTAATGAAACCATGTAGTTCAGCATTTTCAATCTTTGCGCTTTCTGTACTGATTTCAAATTCAGTTTTTGGCGCCGATAATCCTCAAATCATTAAGACTGTCGAGCCCGCTGCAAGTAATGGAGTATTAGATACAACTGTAAAAGTAGAAACACTCATTAATAAAACGTTTGACAAAAAAACAGAAATTGTCTCATTTAATAAAGGAAATACTAAAGTAACAAATTCAGAAAAAAAATCTCTTAAAGCTCTTGTTAAATCAATTTATAAAGCAAATGCAACGGACAAAATTTATGTCGCGGCTTGGGCAGATGAAGTGGTAAAGGATGGTCAATTGGGTCCTAAAAGCGTTGCTTTAGCTTCAAATCGACTCGGAAATGTCGTCAAAGAACTCAAAAGGCTTAAAGTGCAGGGAGATTTTTATTTGGTGAATGTTGCTGAGGAGCCTACTAAAATTGAGACGTTATTTAAGACTGATGCTTCTCAGCTCAAAGACTCAGTGCAAAACAATACAAATACAGGCGAAGCGGATCTTAACGGGGCAGCGCAAAACTTGCGTTCGAGAGGTGGCCCCGGAAAGGTAGTTGTGTACATTCACGAAGAATTAAACGCTCCGAAATAAAGAAAAATGAGTCGAGCACCAAAACTCTAAGTGCTTGCCATCCACAAATCCAAAGCATATATTTCAATAGTCTATTTGGGCCGTGTTCGGTCTTAATAAGTATATTAAAATAGTTCTTTTGGGGATATTCATGAGTCCGCTTACGATTGAAATTCATGACAACGGAAAGTGGCACGAGGCTGCGGTTGTGCACTAACTTGGGAGTGAGTCCGAGGGTACTGCTGCAAAAACGCGAATGGCCGACGATCCCGACTTTATGTTTCAATTCGAATCTTCAAACAAACGAGCGTCGGTTTCGTTGCGTCATCCCATTTCATTAGAGCTCATAAATCTCAATACGTGGCCCAGTTTTTTACTCGATTTATTGCCGCAAGGGCATGCTGTAAAATTTGTTGAGAAATTTTACAAGTTGGGCGACCTCCCGCAAAACTACTGGAATATTTTGCAGAATTGCGAAATGTCGCCACCAGAAAATTTGCGCGTGCGAGTGGACTCTGACTCCATAATGCAAAATTCAAACCCATCTAAAATAGTTGGGTTTTCAAAATCATAAGTCTTACTGAATAACGAAAATTTTATTGAGCATATGATTGCTGCAGGAGCGCCCGTTTCGGGATCAACGGGAGCATCTGGTGCTGCTCCTAAATTTTTGTTGCGCGAAAATTTTGATGGTTTTTATTTTGCTGATGGAGTTCTGCCTGACTCCGAAACAAAACACTGTTGGCTTGTAAAATTTCCGCGCGGAAAACACCAATCAGACTATGATATCCTCAAATCAGAAGCATTACTATTTAGTATTGCAAAACTGTCTGGCCTAGAAGCTCAGGGATAATGTTTTTTTGAAAACGGGGCTTTGTTTGTGGAGCGTTTCGATCGCATCAAAAAGACATCTGGTGAAATTGGTCTCTACGGATTAGAGAGTTTTTATTCTGCAATAGGCAGCACCATTTACGGTGAGTTTGAAAAACATGATAACTTTCTCTCGTTAATTGCACATCACTCGACTCAGCCTGACACAGATCTTGCCGAATACATAGCGCGTGACGCATTCAGTTTAGCTTGCAAAAATACAGACAATCATGGTCGAAATTTTTCTTTTTTGAAATCTGCAAATAAAGTGCGACTTTCTCCCGTTTACGACATGGCACCAATGGCTTGTGATAGTGAAGGTATTTCAAGATCAACTCACTGGAAAGACCAAAATAAGACATGGAAAATTGAAATTAATTCACTTATAAAAAGGGGAAGAATTTCAGGCGATTTATTTAATGATGAAATAGGAAAACGTGCTGAAGGTTTACTTGAATCTTGGGATTTATTGCAAAAAAACTGAACTTAAAAGTCTTTTTTCTAAGTACAGAGTTTTATAAAAAGACTGGTTTGCGGGACTCATTCAATTAAAAACTGGTTTGGATAACAAATGGGAAAAGTGATAAAAAACAAGGAAATTCGCCTTCAAATTAGGGAAGATCTTTACGAAAAAGCCGATTTGGGAGTATTGATTCCTGAAGCTGCCATAGTTGGAATTAGAAAAATTTCTGGATTAACGCAGGACGCATTTGCTGAACGCATAGGTGTCTCGGTCGCAACGCTTAAGGCAATTGAACAAGGCAGAGCCAATCCGAGAGTTTCTACGTTGGAAAAAATACTTAAAATTAGTGGATTTAAACTTACAGTGGGAACGGTTTCGAAGGCATAAATTAGCGCCAAAAATGAAATCGGTAAATTTAATTGACTTCAGACTTGTCAAGGGAACGATAGGCTGCCACAAAAAGTGAAAAAGCCAAGGGGCCAAGCAGTGCTCCCGCAACTCCAAATTGTGAAATTCCTCCCACAAATGCAATGAACACCCAAAAGAAGTTCAGTTCAGTAGAACCTCGGACCAATAGTGGACGTAAAAAATTGTCTATGAGCCCTGTTACGACTGAACCAAATAATACAAAAAAAGACATACCTATAGATTGATTGAAATAGAGAAAAATGGCCGAACCAATCATGATAGGTGCTGTACCTACAACAGGTACAAACGACATAAAAAAGGCAATTCCTGCAAATAAAGATGCATGTGGAACGTTTGCAATTGCTAAAACTATCCAAACCGTAAATGCTTGAATGATAGAAACTAGGATATTTGCCAACACTATAGAGCGAATAACCTCACCGGTGGTGCTGCAAATGATTTCTCGTTGGCGCGACCAAGGAATTAGAAATGGCAAAACAATAGCCCTAATTTGCGGGCCGCGTACCAAAAAAAAGAACCATGACATGAAAGTGAGTGTCAAATCAAACAATAAAGTAGGAGTGGCAGAAAGAAAAGTTGCTGCAAAAGAACCGATAATTTCAGCGCTTTTACCAAACCACTCTTTTGCCTTAGCAAATATTTCAGCTTCTGTTACCTTAATTCCGAACCTCTGTAATGAATTCACTGCCCAGATTAAACCCTCATTGATTTTTTCGGGAAAAGAAATATTTTCTTGAGCTCGGGCCAGAGCGAGAAGCTGCTGCACACCGTTTAAAACGAATAAAAAAAGTGGAATAGCAAAAACAAGAATGATGCTAATAATGACTAAAAATGAAATTAACCAGCGCCATTTATAATTCCGGAGTCGCAGTTTATTTTCAATAAAAGAAACAGCTGGCTCGCTCACGAAGGCGAGAATAATTCCCAGTACGAATGGAAACAAAACTGGCCAAACCACAAGAAATGAAAAAAGAATTGCAATATAAAGAAAAGCCAGGTCTGTTTTGATTTTCAATTCGACATCCCAATTCAAAAAGGAATCAATCGAGTTAAGATTGATTCAAGCCAAGATTGAAATTTTAACACAAAAGCGCAGTTCAACAAATTTAACTCGCTATCAGGAACTACATAGGATTCACGTTCCGATCGATAAACTTATCATCGCGTTTAGCGTCTGAAATAGTTCTACCGGAGTCGTTGTGTGGATTCATATGGGTGGAAACGTGCGGCACTGCTTCGCTGCTCGATTCTGAGGTCGAAGCAATTCCTTCGCCTCCAACGGAATCGAGAATCTCTTTTGCTTGCTTGGTCATTTCAGACGAGTCGCAATGCACCGACAAAAGAATGCCGCCGTCTTTCACAATTCCTTCGTATCGTTTTGCTTCGTATTCGGGAATACCCATTCCTACTAGCGCTCCAGCGAGTCCTCCCACCGCTGTACCGATGCCAGCGCCCGCAAGAGCAGCCATAATTGGACCTGCGGCAATAAATGGTCCTACACCAGGGATTGCCAAGCTTCCGATTCCCACAAGCCAACCAAGAGTCCCTCCCAGAACAGCGCCAGTGGCTCCGCCAGTGGTTGCGCCCTCTGGTGCTTTTGTGGCCTTTTCATGGGCAAAATCTTTGGTGCCTGCTTTGTCAGGAAACAAAACCGAAATGTCGGTGTTCTTGAAGCCTGCCGACTTGAGCGCCTCAACAGCTCGTTCGACGTTTGAGCGATTTTTGAAAATAGCAAATGCAGCAATGTTCTTGGATTTCATGATAATTCCTTTTAATAAAACTGATATGGTCGCCCCGAACTAGGAAATCTAGTTCGATGTGATTTCGAGTTCACTTTTCACGTGCGCTGCTCCAGCAACTTTAATAGCCTCAGCCTCTGCAATGCGCTTTTCTTCTACCGATCGAACCGGCCCTTTTAAAATAACTTCTCCATTCATGGTGATGATCTTTATATTATGAGCGTACGTCGATAACGAGTTATTTTGAGTTAAAGCACGCCTGATTTTACGGGTCAATTCGACATCTTGTTTGTCGTTGCTTTGTTGGTCGGCGGCCGGATTCGTAACGGAATCATCCCGTTTGTTTACCTTGCTGTTGTCTACTTCGGGATAATTTGCAGCTTTTTTTGGAGTCTCTTTTGCGTGTAAATCTGGAACTCCCAGCGCGAAACTTAACGCAAACACTGATGCAATTTTCTGAAATGAGTGCATACCTACTCCAATTTGGTTGAGAGGCCACGTTTCTGGCGGGCCTAAGTCCTGAATTCCATACTGTTTTCAGCAGCGAGAGCTCCATTGCAAGTTATGTGCCACACATTGCACCAACACTCTTAGAGTTGAAAACACTAGAATTTTTTTGGAAACTGCGTGAAATTAGCATGCAAAAAAATTCAGGTTTGCGAGATTGTTGAAGCATTTTTAGGACATTGTGTAGGCAAAAAGCGACATCAAAATTCTAGAGCTTTAAAACCACACTGTGACCATATGAATTTTTGCATCGTCGATGAGTAAAAGATTATCTTCTGGTGCAAGGCCGTCTTCTATGACTTGTGATTTTGAAATGGGCGTTTGCGATCTTTTAAAAGTAATTGAGTATTTTGCTTTTCCAAATTGATACTGAGCTTGATACGAGCTCCATTCGAGGGGAACGCGTGGATTGAAATGCAGCCGGTTGCCCTTTTTCTCAATGCCCAAAATATTTTCGGTGAGCAGCCTATAATACCAAGACGAAGCACCAGTGTACCAAGTCCACCCTCCGCATCCAGCTAATTTATCTTGACCATAAATATCTGCAGCAAGCACATAGGGCTCGACTTTATATTTTTGACTGTCGGACATGTTTTGCGAATGTTCGATGGGGTTTAAAAATTGCGCAATTTTATTTGCTCGCTCTGTTTGTCCTGCAACGGCAAATGCCCAGGCAGCCCACACAGCTGCGTGTGTGTATTGTCCCCCGTTTTCTCGCACACCAGGCGGATAACCTTTAATGTATCCTGGGTCTAATTCAGATTTATCGAAGCTCGGCGTGAATAATTTAACTATTTTAAGTTTTTCATCTACTAGCTTTTCCCATAAACAATCGAGAGCTTGTTGGCGGCGTGTCATGTCTCCAGTCTCAGAAATTGTGGCCCAAGACTGAGGTAATGAATCGATTTGACATTCGTCATTTAAATGTGAACCCAAAGGTGTGCCATTGTCAAAAAACGCACGCATGTACCATTGTCCATCCCAGGCGTATTTTTCGAGATTCTGTTGAATTTGGTTTCTGTTTTCAATGCATAAAGCATTAAAATTATTGTCGCCTTGTGAGCTCGCAATTGCCGCAAATTCTTTGAGAACATCGACCATGAAAAAACCGAGCCAAACACTTTCGCCTTTTCCTTCGTGCCCCACGCGGTTCATGCCGTCGTTCCAGTCGCCGCAACCAATTAAAGGAAGTCCGCGTGAACCATATTTGAATCCAAAAATAATTGCCTTTTTGCAGTGTTCAAACACAGTCGCGCTAGATTCAGAATCGGCTGGCAAATCGTAATAACTTTCTTCGTCATTTCGAAGTTTTCTTCCGATAATAAATCGAGTTGTTTCTTTAAGAACGGAAACATCTCCTGTTACGTTAACATACCTAGCAACAACATATGGTAGCCAAAGGTAGTCGTCGGAGCATAGAGTTCGAACCCCATGGCCTGTAGGCGGATGCCACCAATGCTGAACATCTCCTTCAATAAATTGTCTCCCAGATGCTCTAATAATGTGTTCGCGGGCAAGGTTTGGAGAGTGATGTAAAATTGCCATGCAGTCTTGAAGCTGATCTCTGAAACCGAAGGCTCCTCCGGATTGATAAAAACCGGTGCGGCCCCACAACCGGCACGACAATATTTGGTAAGGTAACCAGCTGTTTAAAAGTATATCCATAGATTTATCGGGAGTTTGAAAAGTCAAAGCTTCTGTTTTTGCAGCCCAGGTTCGGTTTAAATGCTGAAGAGATAAATTTGCGGCTTCGACCCCACGCGAAGTTTGCACAAGGTGAGTGGCTTCGGCAAGATTTTTACCAGCGCCCAACAGAAACACAATTACTTTTTCTTCGCCCTGTGCAAGTTCAAATACAGTTTGAATTGCGGCACAGGCATCGAGGCCAGGCCCAACACGGTCGCTGAGCAAACGCTGTCGCAGTGCTGCAGGATGCGATGGGTCTCCATTGCGACCCAAATACTCGCTGCGATCTCCACTCACACTGCGTTTAAATTCACTGCAATCAAAAAATGCAACCACCTCTGAAAAATCACTGTTAAAGCAATTGCGTGCTAAAACAGCACCTGTCAACGGTTCTATTTCTGTAACAACGTGTCCTGAATGTTTAGATTTAATATCACCCAATACCCATTCTACGCATCCGAATAACGACAAATGCCGCGAGTCAGACCCAGTGTTTTGAATTTTTACAATGAAATATTTTACCGGAGCCTGAGGTGCTACAAATGTAGTTAAAGTTGTTTTTAAATTCATTTCTTGATGGTCAAAAACCGAATATCCGATACCGTGAGTGCAAAGATAACTTTTTTCCGAAGCACCAGAGCTTCCAGAAACACTAAAAAAACCTCCCGAAAGTTCATCTCGTATAAAAATAGATTCACCATTCGGATCTTTTGCGACGTCATTGCTCCATGGTGTCAAACGAAAACGCTGTGAATTTTCAAACCAAGTGTAAGCACTTCCTTGCTCCGAAACCACAGTTCCAAAATTCGGATTTGCCATGACGTTCACCCAGGGTGCCGCAGGTCTGGTTTTTTGATTTAAAAGAATTTTGTATTCGCGCCCATTTTTTGAAAACCCTCCCATTCCGTTCCAAAAACTGAGATCTGGTTCGGCTTGGTATTTAAATTGATTATGAATTTCTGCATGATTAAACTCATTCCATTTATTTTTTTTATGGGATTTGAGACTTTTCAGTTTGATTGGCTTTTCTCGCATTGCAAGAATTGCGAATTTTTCGAGTTGATTTTCTAAACTCCCGTCAGAATCTTTTAAAGAAACACGACTTGCGGCCTGAAGTAAAATTCTGTCGTCTTCACCAAAATGCTCAGCTTCTTTTAAAAATATACCTCCTGGTTTATCTATGTTTTGTGAATCATGACTGATGCTAATAATTTGCATAATTTGATCGTGTAAAACTCTGCGGTATCCAGAATGATCGTCATTCCAAAGAATGAGGTCAAAAATAATTCCACGAGATCGCAAAAATGCATGTGCTCTGAGCAACGATTTTACGAGCTCAATGTTTTCATTTCCTATTAATCGGAGCAATACCATAGGTAAGTCTCCCGAAATTCCCTGCCTCCAAAGCCAAGACTGACTTTTGCGATTGCTTTTTAAAATGCGTGGCGACGCTCGAAACGTTTCTAGTGGAAACAAAATTGCTGCGGCAAGCTTTTCGAATGTAGAAACCTCTGCGGCAGTAGCATCGAGGTATCCTCCAATCGTGCGGCTGTTTGTAGCTGCCATTTGAAAAACTCGATTTGTCATGTGACGGTCGCTGTATTTGCGAACGAGTGCAATTGCTGCGGAGCGGTTTTCTGCAATTCCCAAAACAAGTTCAATTTGCACAGAGTCATGAGCTTCAATAATTAAATTTTTCCGGAAGGCTACGCAGGGGTCAAGATTTGTGCCTTCAATACGTGCAAATGGCAATGAGTTTTCTAAAAAAGCTGGCAAACGAGCCTTGCGCCCTCGTCCAAGGCAATGGGTGCGATCTAAAGAAACACTGCAGAGATTAGAATTCGAGTCATTTGTTTGCAGAAAACAAAAGGCCCAGAGTGGTTTTTCGGTGGCAGAACGAGGCCTTCTTGTGAGCAATACGACATTTGACCCTTCCAAAATTTCCGAATCAATAAATAAATTACTAAACGCGGGGTGAACTTCGTCGGAAAGACCGTGCGCCAAAACAATTTCGGCATAACTTGTGATTGTAACATCTCGCAATTCAGAAGAACGATTTGAAAGCGTCATGCGGCGCACTTCAAGATCGTCTTCGGCCGCAACAGCAATTTCTGTATGCGTCTCTAAAAGTTCATCTACTCTTCTGAATTCAGCTAACCCAGGTGAGAAAATGGCATGCTGGTGCAGTCCAAATCGTAATGTGGGCTGAAAAGTGTTTGACCATCGCTTTGCTTTTAAATTGTCTTGTACGAAGAAAAATATTCCAAAAGATTCTGAATTTAAATCTTCGCGCCATCTTGTGATTGCAGTGCCATTCCAGCGCGTAAAACCTCCTCCTGCTGCAGAGATTCCAACATGATATTTTCCGTTAGAAAGCAAATGAATTTGCGGAATAGGGCTATTTGGATTTGATATCACTCTTGTTTCTGCTGAAGGTTTTTGGTTACTTGCTTGGCTAGATATTTTTGCTTCTTGTGCATATGGATGGGCTAAAATATTGCCCGAAGGTATTCTTTCTTGCAGAAGCAAAGCTGCTGCGCGAAAGTCAGGATTTTTTAAAAACCTGACTTGCATTTTATCACCCAAAATTGCATGTGCAAAACTGACGAGACTCATTCCTTGGTGGTGTGCCATATAGCATTTTATTTTTTCGTGATTTGAATTCGAATCAGTGAGGCGCGAAGTCGTATAGTCTACAGCTTCAAAATAACCATATTTTCCAATAAAAAAGGAAGATGCCATTTTTTTTAAGTTTTGAATCGATTTTTTCGGTTCAATTAATAAGGCCAATGCACTGGAATATGGTGACACCACAAGATCTAAACTCAGTCCGCGCTGAAGTCCAAGGCCCGGTACACCAAAAGCGTGATATTGGTAGGTTCCTTCAGCGTCTTTGAGGCTAAAACAAGATTCTGAAATACCCCAAGGAATGCCTCTCTGATGCCCATATGCAATCTGACGTTTTACCGCTGCGACGCATGATTGGTGCAGCAGAGTGCCTTCAAAAGTTGGCATTACAAGCAGAGGCATCAAATACTCGAACATGGATCCGCTCCAGCTCAGTAAAACCTGATTGCCCGCAGCTGTCGTGAGCCTTCGACCCAACGAAAACCAATGTTCAAAAGGCAATTGACCTTCGGCAATTGATATAAAACTTGCTAGTCTAGCCTCCGATGCTAAAAGGTCGTAGTAATTATTGTCTAGTCGGTGTTCATCGACATTATATCCTATAGAAAATAGTTTTCTGTTAGCGTCGTATAAAAAACGAAAATTTGCGGTGCAATAATCACCGCAAATTTGGTTCAAGGCTTCAATTAATGCGACTCGCGATCGGACTTTTTCAAGCGAATTTGATACCAAAAATCTTAAATTATCTTCATTGCTGAATTGTTTTTGTGAAAATAATAAGTCTGAAAATAACTCAAGGTTTTTAAGGTATTCATTTATCGAATTTGAGGATTCGATTTTGCTTAAATTTTGAACAATTTCTGGGTTATAGTTGTAGTTTATCTCGCCAATCCATGGAAAAAATAAGTCAATTTCATTCACAAATCCGGTAGCTTGATTTTGAAGTGCATTTGACCAAAATAAGGTATCGGATTCAATATCTTTCTGTCCAAAAAATGGAAAATTTTGAATTTGTTCAATCATTTTATTGAGAAGTATTCTATTTTCTCTTGGATTATCTGTGAATTGTGAAATTAATTTCTTAATGTCGCGCACAAATATATCAAATTGACTATTATTAAATTTGTGCTCAGATTTGTCGAGTATTTCAAATATAAAGAGTGCTGTATCGTTGAGTCCAGTTTCAATATTCTGCTGCAAAAGAGGACCTGTTAAGAAATCCATAATTGCCACTTTAACGACGCGCAAGTGGCCAATCAGGTTACCGCTGTCTACGGTCGACACATAGAGAGGTTTCATGGTTTGACATGTTTTGGTATCGTACCAGTTTAAAAAATGTCCTTCGTACCTGTCTAGACGATTCATTGATTGTGTTATTTGTTGTAATTTATCTAAAAATTGCCCGGTACTTAAATAATTTAAATCCCAAGCAGTCAGATGAGATAGCAGACCTAGCCCAATATTAGTGGGACTAGTCCGCTGTGCGATTCTATCGTTGGGGTAGGTCTGAAAATTATCGGGTGGTAGTGAGTTTTCTTTTGCAGTTTGAAATTCTTCAAAATAACGCCAGGTCAATCTAGCTACTCTGCGTAAGAAATCCTTTTCTTGTAGTGTGATCGGTTCGTTTTGTGGTTTCAGTGGCTGACTCAGGCGCCAAGCAACAAGCGGTGAGGCAATCCACAACAACAAAATGGGACCGGCAAAACTGAGAGCAAACAAACGATTGTCCAAAAGCAATGCCAATAGGGTAATAGTTCCTAATAAAGGAGAAAACCACATGCGCTTTAAAAAAGCGCTGAGTTTCGATGTGGATGTATGTCCAACGTCTGCGGCTGTTTGCCATTCTAATAAATGTTTTTTGCTAAAAAGCATTCGCCATAGCGATCGCACGGCAGCGTCCAGTGCATTTTGAGCTTCAACTGGTAAAAACGAAATATCTAAAAGGCATTTAAATATTTTTCGCTCTGTAGACTCTAAAACATTTTTTGCATGAATCCAGAGCGGTAATTTTTCGGTGCGCACCGACGCTTCAATCACAAGCGGTAAAAATTCGGGAAGAGCGAAAATTGTAAAAACCAATAATTGCGGAAAAGCTTGATTTCCGAATTCAAACCACGTCAATTCAAAAAGGCAAACGAAGCTTGGAGCAACAAAGGCGCGCCGCAGATTATCAAATATTTTCCACCATCCAAGCGCACCAATGTTTAAACTCACGTCTATACTTGCAGAGACTGTACTGCGACGGCGAATAAGCCAAGGTGCAATTTGCCAGTCGCCACGCATCCAGCGGTGATGTCGTTTCAAATCTGTGAGGTAACTAGATGGAGCATCTTCAGAGAGCTCTATATCACTACACTGCCCAGTACGTGCAAAACAAGATTCTAAAAGGTCGTGACTCAAGACTGTGTTGTCTGGAAATTTTCTATCTAATAATGCCGAAAAGGCTTTTAGATTGTAAATTCCTTTTCCAATAAAAGAAGCCTCTGAAAAAAGATCTTGATAAATATCTGAAGTAGCTTGAGTGTAGGGATCTAGGCCAACGTCACCGGCCATGAGGTCTGAGTAGCATGTTTTTTTAGCACTTGCATGGGAAATTCCAACTCTTGGCTGAAGAATAGCGTAGCCTCTCTTGAGACGTACAAAACCGCTGCTGAGTTCGAGTTCGGGGATGTTAAGGGGATGTGCAGCGGTGCCAATCAATTTCCAAGCTGCACCCCACGGTAAATGCGTGTCTGCATCGAGAGTAATAACAAAAACAATTCCTTGGTAGCTTGAAGGTGAGCCCACAATGCATGAGAAGCTTTTACGATCGTCACCCAGCAGATAAGCATTGAAGTCTTCTATTTTACCGCGCTTTCTCTCGTGACCCATCCATGTATTTTCTTGACGATTAAAAATTCGAGGGCGATGAAAAAGGAAAAAGAGACCATTGTCTTTTGAAAAATATTTTTGATTGAGATTTTCAATGCCCAAACTTGCGAGCTCAAGAAAGGTATCATCCGTTGAGGCATTTTCGGTTTGTGAATCACCAAAATCTGTGAGCAAACCAAATGAAAGGTTGCTGTTTCGATTGCAAAGATATCTTAATTCAAGCCCGTCGAGAATGGATTGAATTTGAGCTGGAAAACACAATAATGTAGGCACAACAATACAGGTTTTGCAGTTGTCTGGAATTTCTTTTTCAAAATCCATGCGGGCTAAAATATTTGGCTTGCGAATGTGAGTGACTAACCAATTCACTATTGCCAGTGAAAATTGAGAAGATGCAATGCAAATAAAAATTAAATAGATGATCCAAGAATTCGAATAATTTTTAACAAATGAAAAGTGCAAAAAAGGTATAAATAATACAAATGCAATCCAGGGAATGAGGTAGAAAAATAAACTTGTTGGTTTTAGCTTTTCTGTTTTATTATTTTCTATGAGTTGGTTATAATTAGCTCTCAATGAATTGAATTTATACTTTTTTTGAGTTCTTTTTTCAATTGCATTCTGCAATTCAGGAAGTCCATTGTCGAGCAAATAATACCCAACATGACTTTGCAACGAATTTTCATTTTTGTTTAATTTGGAATTAATGCACAATTCCAATGTCTTTTCTAGAACGACTTCTTCGTTTACTTTAAATTTTCGTGACAATTTTTCGGCACGTTCTCTAAAGTCGTTGCGCGTTCTGAAATCCATGCCGGGATAAATGCCGGCAGGATCTTTTCTAAGCAAAAGTTCGACAAAACTATGATTTTCTACAAATTGTTTCCAATCATATGAATTGAGAAACCTTAAGCTGACAATGCAATTCGCCATAGTTGCCTTGTCGGCGTTGTGTCGCGAATTTTCGCTGCGAATGGTATCTTCTATGTTTTTACCTTGTTCCACAATGCGATGTTCGAGCCAATTAAGCGCAAGACTAGATGCTGGCCAGGGCATTTTTTGTAATTCTTGAAATAATTGTGAAACAAATGAGTTTTCCATAGTTGGTGATTGGCGAACTAAATCGGCCAAAATAAGCAAAGAATGTTCGTGATTCGTTTTGGTTTCACTAATTTTTCGCGACCATTCGTTTGCTCTGTCGCGGTGTGCCAACTGCCAGGCCACACTCACAACAACATTCCGCAGTTTTTCCAGAATTCCAATGCGCAGCATAATCGGAACTGCCCAAAGTTCTCCTAGGGTGAGATGTGAGACTTCTTGAAATGCGATTGTAACTTTATTCAACGATTCTGCATCGATGATGCCGTCAGAATGTGCGACATAGGCGTTCATTAAATTGAAAATTCTTAAAGCCGCGCAGTTTTCATGGATGCCAACCACTTTAGGAAGCGTACGGCTGAATCCCTTGGGAAAGTGTTTCAGCGTTGTATAGACTTGTTCTTCAATCAAATAATGATTGTCTAAAAGCCATTCTACTGCTGGCAATTCGGCATGTATTGAACTCAGTCGGCGTGACATTAGATTGTGGCATGTGGCAATCAGCGCTTCAGATTCTTCTAGTCTAGTGGTTAAAGGTTCACATTCATCTTTTTTAACGGTGCTTTGCTCAATGTGCGCAAGGTTTCTGGCGTGCATTTCGAGTTGTTCAATTGTGAATATGGCTTGGCGGAGTCCAGGTTCCTTTTCGCCAAAACTACTGAGAATCCCCTCCCAAGATGAATGTAAGGCATTCTTGACTATTTTTCGATTCAAACGAATAATGGGTTTTATCGATAAAAAGCTTAAATTCATTAACGTAGTCCTCTTTAATCCTTGTTTAGTGTGAAATTATACAATCCTAAAATATACCGTTTTGTATGATGCCCATTGAAATCATCCGTGTTAAAAGGAGATATACTCTTATTGAGAGTTTTGTTGAGAGTTTTTTTGAGAGGCCGGTGAATTTGTATAAATTGACCAGGGGGGGGGACCTTAAATGATTGCAAACGACATTCCTGAGCTTGCTCATTGTGACATTCCTGCGGGAGCAGGCCAAATAAAAGCGGATTATTTTTCAAATTTGATTGGAAATTGTCCAGACATGTTGACTCTTAAATCACGCATGGAAAGGGTCAAAAATATCAATGCGCCAATTTTAATCTTAGGCGAATCGGGCACGGGCAAAGAATTGATTGCCTCTGCCCTACATAATATATCTTCGCGAAGGGATGAAAAATTTTGTGCGGTCAATTGTGGCGCAATTCCCGAGAATCTTTTGGAAAGTGAACTTTTTGGCTATAAAAAAGGTGCCTTTACCGACGCAAAAACTGATAAAAAGGGACTTTTTGAGGTCGTGGGAGATGGCACTCTTTTTTTAGATGAAATTGGCGACATGCCGATTTTATTGCAAACCAAACTCTTGAGAGTTTTACAAGATCGCTTTTACACACCGCTAGGGTCTAGTGTTCCAAACGTGTTGCGAGCAGGAATTGTGTGCGCAACACATCGGAATCTCAGCAATGAAGTTCTGGAAAATCGATTTCGACAAGACTTTCTTTTCAGAATAAATGTTGTAGCTCTCACTTCGCCTCCATTGCGAAGTCGTGGTGACGACCTTTATATTTTAATCAATCATTTTTTGAAAATCTTCAACCAACGGTATAATAAGCACATAAAATTCCCAGAAGCCCAATTGTTAAAAGAAATGCGAGATTATCAGTGGCCAGGAAATGTTCGTGAATTACAAAACAGCATAGAACGAGCAGTGATTTTGGCTCCCGAAAATTGTCTTGAAAGAAATGACGTTTTCTTTTCGATGCAAGATGAGGAACTTTTCTGTGAACCCCAGAAAAATAATCAAAATTCAAATCAACGCGCACTGCCTTTAGACTTTGATAAGCCAATGAATGAAGCAAAAATAATGTTTGAGCGCGCATACCTTTCGCACCATTTAGAAAATGTGCATGGCAATATATCTGATGCTTCACGAACCATGGGACGCCACCGGGCAGACATTTATCGCATGCTCGATAAACACGGACTTAATGCACATTTTTTTAGGGGTCCGCGCAATGTTTTAAGTTTTCAGAATTGACACAAATACCATACACTTGACTGTTTGGTTTTTGTTTCAAAGGATAGCCTAGGTTTGCGCTTCGATTAATCATTGCTCTAACTCCGCACTAAACAGAGGAATTTAACCTTATTGAGAGTAAATTTAGAAGTGGCATCAAAATTGCAATAGAACAATCGAAGAGCACTCGTTTCAATAATTATTTAAGGGGGGCACATATGGCTGTTTTTAGAAAGAATTGTACTGGAGTAATATCGTCAATTTTAATATTTTCATTTTCGGGTTGCGGGTCTGATAGTGCAAAGGACGTAGCAGATGCAACTAAAAATCTGGCAAGAGCGCCAGGATTGGTTGGAATTTGGAAATCTACCTGTGACACATTTGGTCCACTCAGCTCGTCAGGGCGCTCACTTTTTGAATTTGAGCCGCTGATTTACCGTAAACAAATTTTAATGTACGCAGATGCTCAATGTGCGACTGCAATGGGAAAGGTGGTATATACGGGTGAGTTTGCACTCGGTAATACTGATGATCTTGCTGAAAATGCGCGGCGTGTCGACCTCACCCCCAAAAAACTCCATGTGACCGCCACAACTGAATCTGGAGTTTCGGCTATGAATTTAGCTGCGATGTGCGGAATTAAAGATTGGACACTGAATAAGGAAAGAGAAGTCACAGAAGCTGCTGTTGCTGGCAATTGCCTGTTTGCAGAAAAAGTGGGTGTCACTCAATTCGATATTTTTGCAATGGACGACCAAACGCTAAAATTTGGGAAGTCGTTTCTTTTGGGTTCGGTAACGGACGTTGCTAGTCGGCCAAGCAAGCTCAGCGATCGGACATTTTCAAAGGCAGAAAAGTTAGAATAAATTGATTATTTTAATCGATTTTTAAAAATTATGCAGTTTTTTTCAGCACTCACAAAAGGAGACACTATTATGGACCTCGGAATTTCAAAAGACTCACTCAATGGCGTAAAAAAAGCAGCAATTGACATAAAGGATTCAGCAATGGATTCATTTCACACAGCGGTCGACCGCACATCAGACATGGTAGGCGACCTTAAAACTGATTTAAAGCAAGGTGCAAGCCGTTTAGTTGATAATTTTAACGGCTCAAATTCGCAACATGACGACAATCGTGATTTTGGACTTCTGAGAGGGGAAGTTACTCAAATTAAAAAAGATCTCACCGCTATAATGTCGGATTTCCAAAAAGATGTGAGCGACAGAGCACATTCAGCGGATAAGTATGTCAAAAAAAATCCTTATCCCTACATTGCAGGTGCATTTGGAGTGGGATTAATGGCGGCAGGATTAATGAAAATGCGATTTAATAGTTCAAAAAATAGCTGATTTATTTGCTTATTTTAAATGAATTAACGTAAAAAAGGGCAAAATACTTATGCCCTTTTTTTCGTGCAACAAAGCCTGTTTTTTCTGACGAAAGTTTCTGGTTTTGATGGGGTTGAGTCGAAAAGACGATGAGACTTTCAGAAACGGCAGTTATTTGGTTTTGCGATCAATTTCAGCAACAAGTTTTTCAAGATGCTCAATTTGTTTGCGCTGGATTTCAAATAATTGAGTCATTTGATTTGAAATGAGTCTATTTACGTTTTTGCCAATTTCTCTGATTTCAATTTCAGCTTTTAAATTCACCATGTAATCGCTGCGGCTACGGCGACGATCTTTTTCTTCTTGTCTATTTTGACTCATCATGATCACTGGAGCCTGAAGCGCAGCAAGGCAAGAGAGTATCAAATTAAGAAGTATAAATGGAAACGGATCAAATGGATTTTTGAAAATTAATGCATTTAAAAATATCCAAATTGACAAAATTGCGCCAAACATCAAAATAAAAGTCCAGCTTCCGCCAAAAGATGCAATTTTATCGGCGCAAAATTGACCAAATGTTGGCTTAGATTCTGATTCTACTTTGGCAATATGGAACGAGATATATTGCTCGTCGGTCATTGATTCTTCATCAATGGGCTGAGTTAATATTGATTTTATTTGAGGAAACGAAACTTCGTCCGTTTCTATAAATTTTTTAACTATCATTGGAATTCCCTGTTTTGTTTGAGTAAAAAAACTGTATAGCAGGATTTTTAGCAAATCTCATCATATCGCCTCAATTCTGGGTAGACGATAGATTTCGATCTCTGCTGTATTTTTATAAAAAGTCTGGCATTTTTTACAACAGCAAAGACATTTTTCACTATTTTATGAAAATTGTTGAACTTTGCAATTTAATTCTTGGAAGGAGCATTTTTATGAAACTTTTAGCAGTGGCAATCGCGTTTTTGGGTTTTTCGAGTGCATTTGCTGGCGGCGGGCAAGGCGTTCAAAATTCTTTTCTCGTGTGTAAATCTGAATCTAATTACGGGTTTTACATAACGTATTTAAATGGTGAAGCTGTGCAAATCAGCGGGCGCAATCAAAAAGTATCGTCGGATTACGATTTTAATGCCAGTGATTCAGATTTTCAAATTAAAAATGGAAAAGTTTCTATTGAGAACTATGTGGACAGTGGTTTTTCTACAATAAAAAATGTTGATCTCAACATTAATATTAATGGCCTCAATTCCAAATCAATTTTTGGTTTGAGCGAAACTACTTTATTAAAGGGACGCTTTAGTGGTTCCGTAGAAGGCGTTGCGCTCAGTGGAAATTTAAGCTGCCAGGCAATATTTCCAGAAACATCGAACTAAATATCTACAAGTTGCGCCGGCTATGCCTAACCTACTAAAATCAGGTGGGTGTTAAAAATATTCATTCATGGTAAATTGGGCGGCCTGTCCCAAATCTAAAATTGACCAACCTGCATTTTGACGGTGCGGTCAACGTTTAAGCCTGGAGAGAATGAATGATGAATTTGAACGCTAAAATTGCGCGGTTAAATGCTCCAACTGAAGAAACCGGTGCTCCAACTCAGGCATCGACGGGTTGGACTTTTTTTTCAAATCACGCCCACGTACTCATTGCTATTGCAAATGAGCCCGGATTGACTCTTAAAGAAGTGGCCGATCAAGTTGGAATTACGGAACGCGCTGTTCAACGTGTTGTTGCGGAACTTGAGGCGGGCGGATACTTGCAGCGTTCCAAAGAAGGCCGCAAAAATACATATTCATTGCATATGGGCATGCCCTTACGTCATCAACTAGAGGCACATTGCAGCATTGGCCAGCTCATCGATTTTATTGTAGGGCGAAAAGTAGTGCAGTCTTAATATAATTCAAATTAATTATCGACGCATGGCCCGTTGAATTTCGCGTTTTGCATCGGCTTGTTTTGCCGATTCGCGTTTGTCGTGTTGAGCTTTTCCTTTTGCCAAGGCGATTTCAACTTTGATGCGGTTATCGTCGTTAAAATAAACTTCCAGCGGAACAATTGTGTAGCCTTTTTGGCGGGTGGCTTCGTCTAATTTTTTAATTTCGCGGGCATGAAGTAAAAGGCGCCTGTCGCGGCATTCGCCGTGATTTAAATACGATGCTTCTTTGAGTCCGGGAATATAAAAATTAAGGAGCCAGGCTTGCCCTTCACGCGTGATGGCATAGGCATCGGCCAAGTTGCCGTGTCCCAACCTTAGCGCCTTGACTTCTGAACCAAGTAAAACGATTCCGGCTTCAATTTTATTTTCAATTTGGTAGTCGTGAAGAGCTTTGCGGTTTTTTGAAATTGATTTCACAGTGGCTGTCCTTATAGCAAGTCTGGCACAATGTGCGTTATGATAAGGTTTAATGCAAGGAGAAAGACATGATTGATGAATGGGGTCAGGCCGTTGTGATTTATTTTTTCGTCTTTTTCTTTGGGGCTTCGATTGGCAGTTTTTTGAATGTAGTGGCTTGGCGCGTGCCTCAAAAAATGTCCGTGGTGCGGCCAGGGAGCCATTGTCCGGCGTGCCAAAATTCCATTCCAGCCTACGCATTAATTCCTATTTTAGGCTATTTGTTAGTAAAGGCCCGTTGTGTCAAATGTGGTATTAAAATTTCGCCCGTGTATCCACTCATCGAGGCAATCACAGGCCTTGCTACGCTTTTGATTTTCCGCCGTTACTTTAATTCTGATACTTTTATAAGTATATTGTTTGGAAATGAATATGGCCATACTCCAATCCTGGGCCGCTTGCCTCTAGCAGAAGTCGTTCCATTTTTTGGGGCACTCTGGATGCTGTACACAGGAATTCCACTTTCACTGATAGACATGAGACTGAGAATTTTACCCAATAGAATTGTTATTCCTGGAACATTAGTTGCATTAATATTGGGCGGATTGAATCCTCGTTTAGGGTGGATGAGTTCTATAATTGGTTCTCTCAGTGGTTCTGTAGGCCTATTTTTAATTGCTTGGCTTTACGAATTAGTGCGTAAGCGCGAGGGAATGGGAATGGGAGATGTTAAATATTTAGCTCTTTTGGGAGCACTTACGGGTTGGCAGGGCGTCATTTGGACCGTTGCTGGTGCAAGTTTATTGGGAACTGTCTATGGCCTGGTTTTTGGCTTGATTAAAAAAGAAGGCCTAGCCACATCTATTCCTTTTGGTCCATTTTTGTTTTCGGCGGGAATGATAGTTTACCTCTATTTAGCCGAAATTCAGGCGCTTTTTTATGGCGCATAATGCCAATCTCAGAAATAAAATAGATTTACTTTTAGCAGAGCTCAATACTGAGCAGAGGTGGGCAGCAACGTCATTGCACGGACCATTATTGGTACTTGCAGGCGCTGGGACTGGTAAAACAAAGGTCATTACCACGCGCATTGCGCATATGATTGCTTCAGGAATCGACGCTTCAAGTATTGTTGCGGTAAGTTTTACCAACAAAGCCGCACGGGAAATGAAAGAGCGCCTGGCGCAATTTGTAGGTGAACATTTTGCAAAGCGAGTGACTCTTTCTACTTTTCATTCCTTTGCGCTATCAATTATCCGCAGGCATCCGCATGCTGTGGGGTTGGGCAATAAGTTTTCAATTGCCGACGAAGGTGAATCAAAAGCGCTGTTACGTGAGACATTAAAAGATTTAAATTTGGAGGATATTGTTTCACTTCCCCTTGCAATCGAAAGAATGAGTCAATTTAAAGATCGTTTATATACCGATATAGATTTTGATAAATCTGGCGCACTTGTAGATAAAGCGATTATGAAATCCCTTTTTGAGGGATACAATCGCAGACTTCGCCTTTATAATTTGGTAGATTTTGATGATATTGTTTATTTGGCCGCAATTTTAGTGAAATCAAATGAGTCCATTCGAGCAGAATTGCAGCTCATTCACCAATATTTAATGATTGATGAATTTCAAGACACGAGTTTTTCTCAATTTGAGCTCATTCGATTGCTTGGCGAAAAATCGCGAAGAGTTTGTGTTGTTGGTGACGATGACCAGAGTATTTATGCTTGGCGCGGTGCGCGACCCGAAGTCATTGCCGATTTTTTAACAGTGTTTCCGGAAGCTCAAAAAGTAACATTGGAACAAAATTACCGTTGCAGCCCTAATATTCTTGCAGGTGCAAATGCGGTTATTGCTGAAAACACTCAGCGCATGGGAAAAACGTTGTGGAGCAAACAGCCTAACGACTATCTCATTCAAATTCATGCAGCGGAAAATGAACGTGACGAAGCTTTATTTGTGGCCCGAACACTCGAAGATTTGTCGAAAGCCCATGGATTTAATTACGACCAAGCTGCTATTTTAGTGCGTTCAAATGCCCAAACTGTAATGTTGGAACAGGTGTTTGCCGAACGTAAAATTCCATATCATGTGCACGGTGGTACTAAATTTTTCGATAGAAAAGAAGTGCGAGATCTGTTTGGATACCTTAAATTAGCTCACAATCCGTCTGATTTGAATGCCCTTTTTAGAGTCATTAATTTGCCTTCTCGCGGAATTGGCGTGGGCACTTTGGAAAAATTAAAGGAGGCATTTGAGCACCGGCGCCATGCAGATAGCAGTGCAAATGTTCATCATGTGTTGCACGATATGGCAAGGCATCACACGGGCATTCTTAATTTTTTTACCAGCTGGACAGAGCGGTCTGCTGAATTTAACAGTTCAAATTCTCAGCAAGATGTTGCAAATGCCTTGCGAAATTGCTTTGAATCTACCGGCTTAAAACATGACATAGTTTCTTCTTCGCCCAACATGCAAGCGGCAAACGCACGAATCGAGCTTGTGGAACGTGTGTTTGACGTGATTACAAAACTCGAACTAGAAAACGGATCCCTTGAATCAATAGTCGACGCTTTGCATCTTGACGAACCGCGATTTGAAAAAGGAAAAGACACACGCGGAAAAGTGCAATTGATGTCCATGCACTCCTCCAAAGGCCTCGAATTTCCGCTCGTTTTTCTTATTGGCATTGAAGACAATATGATTCCCCATGAAAGAGCCATGAAGGAAGGTTTGGGCGGCGAGCAAGAAGAACGGCGGCTCTTTTATGTGGCCATGACACGGGCAAAATCGCGATTGATTATTTCACATTGTGGACACCGCCGTAAGGGTAGAAATCAAAACCGAGGAGTGAGTCCTACCGACCCGCAGCCTTCGCGTTTTTTGACTGCGATACCAACTGAGCTTTTGCACATGACTGAAACGGACCCTGGCGCCGAAGAGGCGCGTCGTATGGATTCAGCAAAAAGACTTTTTGATATGTTTCGTTAAAATCCTTGCAGAAAGCCCAGTTTTAGGAGTAAACCTGCCTCATATGGAGGTGTGGTGGCCTGTGAAAATTAAAAAATCTATTTATTTATTAATTTCAGCGACAATCATTTCTTTAATCATTTACATCTCTAAATTTAAGAATATCTCAAATATTCATTCGGTTTATTCTGGTTTATCCAATTTTAGTATGGCTTTAGTTCAAACATTCCCAAATCAGGGATTCTGGAGCAGAAATGGCCATACTGCTTGGGGAGTTTTTACGGCAGATTTTCAACCTGCCGCAGGTCTTGTTTTGTTAAAAAATTACGATAATTTGATGCAATCATTTGTTGAATTAAAGCAAAATTCAGCTGATATAGACAATGAGAATATTTTTACTCCAATTCCCATCACCCCATCAGGCGAGGACTTTGACGAAACAGAAAATGAACTTGATGAGGCCGCGCGTCTCTTTGCAGAAGAGTTATGGAATGGTGAGACAATTCAGTGGTCTTATGTTGGCCACTCAGAGAATAATTTTTTCGAAAATCCAAAAAACGTGTTTCAAAATTTGTTGAAAAATTCTTTTTTGAGTATCGATCCCGTTGGTGAAAATGGACTTAATCATGCTTTAATAGCGCTAAATATTGAAGATCTATCAGAGATATATAATGAATTGTGTCCCGAAAACGCTGCTCAAAATGGTCTTGAAAATGCCTCTGAAAACGATTTGTGTTCATCAAAACATCTTAACCGCGAATTGATGCGAGAAAAAACTGAAGAAGTATTTGAAAGTTTGAGTGACAGTTTTCAAATTCAGCTTCATTTTTATTGGGCCATAAAAGAAAATAATATTTTTGTTTCAAATCAAAAAAGTGTGGTAGTGGCGGCAATAGACAAATCATCAAATGGTTTGCGGGAAGATTCTATCGTGGATCAAATATTGCCGGCATTTGAAAACGCAAAAAATACTGTTCAATCTGCATCTAAAATCATAAATACTCACAGACTTGCGCAAAGCATGCAAATTCTAGTGTCTTTGTTGCGCGAAGAATCGCTAGACTCAGAACTTTATTTGTCAGACTTGTTTGCGGGCCAAGAAGCTCAGGACCAATTTTTGAAATTCGAAAATATGGCGGACAAAATGATGAACTGGCCAAAAATCCTGCTGTTCAAAGAGTCCTCAGGGCTAAAAAAGAGTCATTCGGTGCATTTTTCTAACGATAGTACAAACATCGGGCAGTCTAAAAAATTGGATATCATAAATTCCATTTTGCCTTTTATTTTTAAAGAGACCTTCAGATGCGAAAGCAAAAATGTTCTAAATTCTAAAAAATGGTCAATCATAGAAGATGAGAATCTGCTTCAAGATGTAAATAAGTTGCATTTATCTGCCCAGCAAAAGCAGGAGTTTTAATTCGATTTTTAGCTTTGGAGTCTTTATGAAATTGATCTCTTTATTAGGAAACTCTCAGCTGCTCGACGGAGGTGCAATGTACGGAAACGCACCTCGCGCAGTCTGGCAAAAATGGTCGGAGCCAGATTCAAAAAACAGAATTGCGCTTGCGTGCAGATGTTTGCTCATGCAAACAGACGACGGAAAAAATATATTATTTGAAGCGGGAATTGGTGCTTTTTTTGATCCAAAATTACGAGATAGGTTTGGAGTTTCAGAAAACGAACATGTGCTTTTAAAAAGTTTAAAGCAGGTCGGTTTATCGCCGGAAGATATTCACGCTGTGGTTTTGTCGCATTTGCATTTCGATCATGCCGGTGGTGTTTTGTCGGATTTTAATGAAGGCCCATTGTCGCTGCTTTTTAGCAACGCAAAATTTTACGTTGGCGAAGAGCACTGGAATCGGGCGTTGAATCCGCATTCACGGGACAAAGCTTCATTTATTCCAGTATTACAAGAGTTATTAATAGCTTCTGGTCGACTGATACTTGTAAAAAAAGATGGTAAAACCGACCTTGAGCCACTCGTCAGTTTTCGTTTTTCCGACGGGCATACCCCCGGATTAATGCTTGCTCAAATTAATTTAAAACAGGGTCCCCTTGTTTTTGCATCTGATTTAATTCCTGGGTTACCATGGGTTCATGTGCCTATTTCTATGGGTTACGATCGTTTTCCTGAATTGGTTATTGACGAAAAAAATTCACTATTGCACGAGTTGGTTCAAAAAAACGGCAGTTTATTCTTTACACACGACCCCGACTTTGCATGCGGAAAGGTTCAATTTAAAGATAATAAATACTCTGCAGAAGTGTTTGATATTAAGACTTTAATTTGAATGTAATACGATAGTGTTTTTAGAGTTGACATTTATTTTTAGAGGACTCGACAATTGAAAGTACAAATAGCTCAAGTGTGGGTCATAGACGACGATGAGGGCATGCGCATGCTTTTGAGCGATTTTTTGTCGTCTCAAAATTATGCTGTTTCAACTTTCAGCAGAGCCGATGAGGCTCATAAATATTTAAAACAAATGACTGGCGATTACAGTGCCGTCGATCTCATTATTTCAGATATCCGAATGCCTGGTATGTCGGGGCTTGAATTTTTAGATGAAATGTTGAGTCAGAATTTTTCTGTGCCAATAGTTTTAATGACTGCATTTGGTTCGATTGAATCTGCAATTGATGCGATGAAAAAAGGTGCTTACGACTATATCGTCAAACCCCTTAAGTTGGCAGAACTTAGAGTTATCGCAGAGCGTGCATTAGAGTTGCGTCGATTGCGTCGCGACAATAAAATAATGCGAGATCACTTTAAAACACAACGCTCCTGTGTAGGAATTGTTGGTAAAAGTAAAAAAATGCAAGATGTATTTGCAACCATTGAACGCGTTGCTCAAACATCGGCGAACGTTTTAATTACCGGTGAAAGTGGCACTGGCAAAGAAATGGTTGCCCGTGCATTGCACGAAGCGGGCACTCGGGCGAACAAGCCTTTTGTGGCTATTAACTGCGCAGCGATTCCGGAACTCTTACTTGAATCAGAGCTTTTTGGGCACGAAAAAGGTGCGTTCACAGGAGCACTGCATCAAAAAATAGGACTTTTAGAATCGGCAAATGGCGGTACGGTTTTTTTAGATGAAATTGGCGACATGAATGCTGACCTTCAGGCGAAGCTTTTGCGAGTCATTCAGGAGCGAAAAGTGCGCCCCGTTGGCAATAATAAACTGCACGATATCGATGTTCGAATTATTGCTGCCACACATAAAAATTTAAAAAATGAGATTGAGAACGGGAAATTTAGGGAAGATTTGTTTTATAGATTGTCAGTCATTCCGCTTCATTTACCACCGCTCCGTGAAAGAGACGATGACATTTTAGTATTGGCAGATTTTTTCATGAAGAAATATTCTGCCATGCATAATATATTTAAATCGGGTTTTAGCGTCGATGCCATTCAGTCTTTATACGAACACCCGTGGCGCGGAAACGTGCGAGAATTAGAAAACGCACTAGAAAGGGCAGTGATTCTTGGAAAAGGGCATTGCATCGAAAAATGTGATTTGCCAGCTTTGGAAGAAAATGCGTTTGGCGGATTCTTTGCTTCAATTAAAAATAATTTGCCATCTTTGGCAGAAGTTGAGAAAGAATATATAAATTTTGTGATAGCCAGAAGCGGTGGTAGCAAAGAAAAAGCTGCAAAAATACTTGGAATTAATAGACGTACTTTATATCGCAAAGATATTGAAGCTGAGAGCAATGAAAAATAACAGAGTTCGATTTTAAATTCCAGAAAGCGCTTTTTGAATTGCAGTGCGAATTCTTTCAGCATCTTGTCCTGGTTTTACTTCAACCATAACTCTTGCTGCAGGAGTATCGATAACAAATGATTGTGGCGCGTCTGCTCCCCACATTTGGCAGAGCAGTTCGCCAGTGATGGAATTGAGATTTAAAACTAAAGTAACAGAAGAATCGATGTATCTAAATTCTAGGGCTTGTGAAAATGCGTCTGCCACCAAGTTGAACGAAGTTCCTTCGGCGGTGCTGCGTCCTGGGCTCACAACCTGACCATTGCTGTATCGCATTGTGCTTCCGTTGAGATAATTCATCGCTCCATTGCTATAGCGTAAAGTGCTTCCGTTGGGATAATTAAGGGAACCATTGCTGTATCGCATTGTGCTTCCGTTGGGATAATTCATAGATCCATTGCTGTAGCGGAGCGAGCTTCCGTTCGGGTAAACCATGCTCCCGTCAGCATATTTAAATGTATTACCGTTGGGATATCGAGCTGGACATTCAGCAAAAGCCTGATTAATTGTGCAAATTAATGCTAAAGCACTTACAATCGATTTTACACATTTCATATTCAATTTCTCCCAGAAACGCCAGAGTTGTGGCGAGTGTAATCAATCGGGAAATATTTGCAACGCAATTTTAGCAGGGTAAAATATTTGAACGATTATCTTGTAACGGCCTGAATTTATATAATAAAAATAACCTAAGATGTTGCTCTATATTACCGATACCAATTCACTTGAAAATTGGTTTCTGAGGAAAGTGCCATGAAGTCCCCAAAAGTGGGTCAGTTGTTGCAAAAAGGCAAATACGAAATACGAAAGCATATCGGCTCTGGCCGATTTGGCGAAGTATTTGTAGCAATGCATCATCAATCTAAAGAGCCAGTTCCTGTGGCAATAAAATGGTTTTCAGAAGATGTTGTGTCGAGCAGCGACTTTGGAACAGACGGAAAAATTCATCTAGAAGCAGCATTTTTAAGTAAAATTAAGCATCCAGCCGTTGTATCGTTGATTGGAATAGAGAAAGAAGACGACTCATGCTTTTTAGTCGAAGAGTTTTTAGAAGGCGGCAATTTAAAAGAGTATATTCCACAATTTAATAATGTATCAAATGATGAATTTAATATTAACAAATGTAAAAAATTTGTAGAAATTGCCATTGCACTCTGCAATGGTCTAGATGCTGTTCATTCTCAAGGTTTTTTTCATGGCGATATTAAGCCAAATAATATTTGTTTTCGCGACTCCGAAAAATCAGAGCCAGTGCTCGTTGATTTCGGGCAAAGCGGTGTGTCAGATGAGGCACTTTTAGGTAACTGCAGTCAGCAAGTTGCCGCAACCTTGCGATACTTGCCACCGGAACGCACTGGTTTTGTAAAGATAGCGGGAAATGCGGTCAGTGACCTCTATTCTTTGGGAGTATCTCTTTATGAATTGGCGTCTGGTCTTGAGCTATTTAATGGCCAATCGACCAAAGAAATAGTTACCTTAATATTGAGCCATGTTCCTAGTAAATTAAGCTCTTTGATTAAAGGTTTTCCAGAGCAATTGAGTGATATTGTTGAAAAACTAATTCGCAAAAACCCTTCAGATAGGTACCATACCGCTGCAGGGATTGCCGCGGATTTAACGGTTTGTCAAAGAGAACTATTAAATCATAAAATGCCTACTCTGTTTGCTCTGGGAAAAAAAGACAAAATTAGGGAATTAAATTATAAAATCCCAATGGTTGGTCGCCAGGTTGAAATGACTTTTTTGAGTTTATTAATTGCGGACACTTTAAAGGGAAACGGTAAATTAGTTTTTATTGGAGCACCTTCGGGCACGGGTAAAACACGACTGGCTGCAGAATTTTCGATGATGGCGCGGTCGTTTGGATTTAGAATATTTTCATCAAAATTCTCTGAATACGAGCGAAATGTTCCATTAAGTGCCATAGGTGTTGCGCTGCAAGATTATGCAAATTGGCTGCGGCATCAGCCAGCTGACGTGCGCGAAAAATGGAAATATAGAATATCTAAAGATTTTGCCGCAAATGGGTCTGTCATTGCAGGCAGATTTTCGTATTTATCCGATCTTTTGCCCGAGTTTGCGCCATTACCTAAAATGACAAAAGATGAGGAATCTAAGTTATTTTTCAAAACAGTAGCAGTTTTTTTGACCTACTTGAACGCGGATTGCAAAGGATACGTAATATTTTTAGATGATTTGCAATGGTCCGATACTGAAAGTTTGCAAATTGTCCAGGAATTGCAAATTCTACAAAATCTGAACAAATTGGGAAACACTCTTTTTGTAGGAACATACCGCAATGATGAGGTATTAGCAGAACATCCCCTTGAAATAAATGTACTTAGAAATATTACCGGGGGTCAGAAAATGATTCTGGCCCCACTAAACGTTATTGAGTCAGATAAATTAGTTCATCATCTTATTGACGAAGAAGGGGTAGAAGTTCAAAAATTAGCGAAAACAACTTTTCATCTCACCCGTGGAAATCCTTTTTATATTTATGAATATTTAAAATCTGCAATTTCGACTGGAGTGTACTCATTAGGTAAAGATGGACACAATTGGTACTTTAATGCCTCATTGGCGATTACGGCGGCTATGTCGCGCGGCGCATTGGCTTTGGTTAAAAGTCGACTTTGTAATTTACCAGAAGGAGTGCGCCAAACGATACTCATTGCGGGAGTTTTGGGCAATAATATCGAAATGAGTCACTTCAAAAAGGTAGTTTCTGAATGCTTGCTTCCTCTTGTTAAATTAGAAACCAAAATTGCAATTGGTGAATTTCATTGCGGATTTGAGCAGTGGTTCGACTCTGAAAATAAATTGATTTCAGATTTTTTTCCTTTTGTGTGCGATAAATTACGCCTTGAACATTTGATAACCAATTCGGCAATTCATTTTTCATTTTTCCACGATAAAATTCGCGAAGCTGCTTATGAATTATTGCCGGTTGAGGCAAGGCTACCTATTCACAAATGCTATGGTGAAATTCTAGCAGATATTCTATTAACTCAAGAAAAATCTGGAAATAATCCGTCGTCAAAAGATATTTTTGAAGCTGCTTTTCACATTATGGAAGGATACGACGGCACAAGTTCACGTGTTTGTCGAGATTTGCTTCTCTTGGCATCTACAAGAGCTATGGACTCTTTTGTGTTTACAAAAGCAAAAGATTATTTAACTTTTGCCTCTTATTTATTTAAAATTAAGCTGAATGAAGAAGACAAAAAACAATGGGTATCTGTTCACACTTTACTTGCTCATTGTTTCGCTCTCAATGAGCGACTTGACGACGCAATTAAACTTTACGAAGAGATACTTTTATTTGTGCATGATCCGCTTCAGAAGGCCGAAATTTATGCGAAATTGACCGAATATAATATGCAAATGTTTAGACACAGGGAGGCTTCGGAAGCAGGAATTAAAGGGCTTGGGTATTTAAATGAGACCATGATTCACACTCAATTTAAAGCAATTTGGTATGGGTTGTATCTTCTGCCAAAATTTATTGTTACTTTATTATTTTATAAAATATTTGGCAAGCAATATATAGAAGAAGAAACTCAGCGCGAGCAAATTAAATTTAGATTAAAAATTGCATTGCTGGTTGCGCTTTATTTTACGCGCCCCCTGGCGGCAGTAACAAATCAAATGATATTTACGCTAGAGATTTTGTTTCATAAAGATTCCTATTATAGAAATATGATGATTATTTATTGGGGACCAGTTTTCGGCGCAGTTGGTCTCACTTCTTTAAGTCGGAAATGTTTTAGCGCTGGCGTAGATTATTTTGAAAAATATCATAACCCAGTGGCAAAGGGTTTTTTGAGTTTTCAGTGGGGATATGTTTGTGAGTTTCCCGCTGGAAAATTGCAAGAGGCTCATTCAAAAACCATGAAAGCATTTGAACTACTGTCTCCCGTTGGCGAGTCTTTTTGGCGTAGTTTATCGCTGCAGTCTAAAATTCACATCGATAATTTTGGTGCAGGAAACGGCGACGCCGCAGAGGCCGCGAGCCAGCTTATTGCAATTTGGAAACGTGTGCAATTTGAGCTGAGTTTTGTTGGCTGCGTCATGAAAGACTTTCTTTTTAGAGGTAAAAATGATGAAGTAAACGAATGGATGCAGCGGACAATTGCAAGCGGTGCGTCGATTAAAAAGCAGGGTTTTGATACCATAGACTCCTGCTATTCCAGTTTGGCGCCAGGTGAAATTTATTTATTAAGGGGCGAAAATAGAGAAGCGTTGCCGCTTTTAAAAGACGCTTTTTTGGTGCATTTGAAGCATTCGCATCGTGTGGCTTTCTGCACCTACTCTGCACCGCTTCTGGCCTTGGCATATATTAGGCTAAAAAATCCAGTAAAGGCTTGTATACCATTGCTATTTTCCTGGATTAATATGGCTTTGAATGTGCGTATCTATAGGCCACAGACTTGGTACGTAACCGCTGAGTTTTTCGATCTGCTAAAATTAACCCGAATCTGTGATTTTTGTTTTAAAAGAGGAATTGCTTTTGCGGGAAAAAATTTCTGGAGCCCTATAGTTGCCGAAGGGCAGATGGCATTTGGCAAGTCACTACTCAATAGAAATCCTATATACGCGGAGGGACTCATTGGTAGAGCAAAGCATTATTTCAATGAAAAAGGTAATGTTTTTTTAACTAATAAATGCGACCAATTGAGTCGAATGAGTGAAGCAAATCGAGTTCAAATAGAAACTAAGAATACAGATTTAGATTTACTTCAAAATAAATCTAAGAAAAAGAATCTATCCAGTCAGAAACAGGACAACAATTCATTGTTGAGTCGATTTTTAAATTTGAGTGCGATGACTCAATTTGATCAATTAATACACACTGCGCTGACTGAATTCAAAAATTTGGCTCAATGCGAAATTGCAATACTCTATTTAAAAATCGGCAATGAATTTAAGCCTTACAGTGCATTGGGTGTGCACATTGAAGATATTAAATGCGATGAAAATACGATGGGTAAAGTAGATAATAATTTTGTGGCATCGTATATTAAATTAGGCAAAATTGTTCCAGAAATGCGTAAAAATGAAAATTTAATTGTGGGAAAAAAATTTGCAGAATCTGTTTTGTTTTTTGCTCTTGTGCATAACAATCATATTTCAGGATATTGCTATTTGTCAGATAAATATCTGTATCAAGTTTTGGATTCCACTTCTTTGGAAATATTAAATTTAATATCGGCACAGGTATCTGTTGCTCTCTATAATATATCGATGTTAAAAAGCGTGCGAGAAAAGGCAGAATTTGAATTAGAATGGAAAGCTATTCAAGAGGCACAAGAAACTCTTTTGCCAATGCGCGATGAGAAGATTCCTCAAATGTCTATAGCATATCGTTATTATCCCGCTTCAAAAACTGGTGGCGATTGGATTAATTATTTTTATAATCCTAAATGCAATACTATGTATTTGTTTGTTGGTGATGTTACTGGGCACGGGTTTCCTTCTGCACTTATAACTGGGGTTGTTTATGGTGCGGTATTTTCTTGTGAATTCACATCTAAAAGATTTGAAGACAAAGGACTTTCTACCGCTGAGGAGCATTTAACATTAATTGCACGAAGTACAAATTTGGCGGTTTTAAAAACGGGAAAACAAACTGGAAAACTTGTCACAATGAGTTTTATATCGATAGATATTACAACGGGAATTGTTTGTTATATCAATGCTGGTCACACCCCTCCACTTTGGTGCCAAAACGGAATTGGTAAAACAAAGCTACTTAACAATCCTAGTAATCGTTTGGGATACAGCGCGGATACTCAATTTACTGTCAAATATGTTCAATTAACACCTGGCGATTCGTTGTGTGTTTTTACAGACGGCCTGACAGAAAACATGGGGCCAGATCAGAGCACACTAGAAGTGAGACAAATAAAAACTCTTTTAGAATCGGCTACAAACCCAGAAGAAGCTTGCGAAACTATAATGGAAAAAGGTCGTAGTATCTGGAATGGTGTGCCCTTTGAAGACGATATATGTTTGGCTGTAATTAAATGGGAAGGCGAACCAGAGAACGAGGCAAATCTGGTTCCTAAAACCGCTGCTTAAAGCGCTTCAATAATAGCGCAGGCGCCCCATTCCAGTGCGTTGTTGGTGTGTATTTTGCTCCAACAAAGTGTCCTATTTCTTATGCGTAACCAAAGGGTTGGCACTAGCCTGGTGCCATTGAACTCATATAAAATTGATTCAATCGCGCAGTATGAGGTAAATTATGGCGTCAAGACGACTCAGAAATTCTGGGTTAGTTGCAGAATATTATCGAAATCGAAGCACAGATATTTTGCATGCCAATTACAGTAGAAGTCGAACCCCGGCAAGTTTTAATCTTAAATTAAGTCGCCTTTTAGGGCAAACTTTATATACTGGTAATGCTTCGGGATTATCCTCTTTGCAGTTGAACATCCCTCATGGTATACTATTCATAAATGGTAAAATGATTTGCACTGATACCGCAAATAATCGGATTTTAATATGGAACAAAATCCCTGCCCGCAATTTTATCGAACCAAATATTGTGTTAGGTCAACCTGATTTTAATACTAATGGTTGGTATAGCGCAAGTTCTTCGACTTTAAACAACCCATATTCCAATTGTGCAAGCGATGGAACGTTTTTGGCAATTAGCGATTCTTGCAATAATAGGGTCCTCATTTGGAATCAAATTCCGACTCAAAATAATGCTCCAGCAGACATCGTTTTGGGGCAGGCAAATTTTTCAAGCGCTGGAGACAATCGTGGTGGAGCAGTGGCTGCAAACACCCTTTCGTATCCATGTCATTTGTGCACTGCCAATGGAAAGCTGATTGTTGCAGACCTTGCTAACAGGCGAATATTAATTTGGAATTCATTGCCTACTGCAAACGGGCAAGCTGCAGATGTGGTTTTGGGACAATGGGATTTTAATTCCAATGTATGGAGCACAGCTCAAAATCTAACAACTAATATAGAAGGAGTAGCAACTGACGGCCAGAAATTGATTGCAGCAGACAAAGGCAACAATAGAGTCTTAATTTGGAATACAATTCCAACATCCAATGCCGCAAATGCAGACGTCGTCATTGGACAAAGCAGCTTTTCTGCAAACTCCTCTGGGGCAAGTGCCTCCCAGCTATATGGTCCAACGACAGCAAGTATTCACAATGGAAGAATGTTTATTGGTGATCGCGGAAACCATAGAATATTGAGATTCAATACCATTCCTGCTGTGAACGGAGCATCGGCCGATAAAGTTTACGGACAAAGTAATTTCAGTGCCGCAAGTGCAAATGCAGGTGGAACAACTTTTGAAAGCGGATTTAATGAACCATCAAGCGTTGTAATGACAGATTATGGCCTATTTGTTTGCGATAAATTTAATAATAGAATTATAGGTTATTTAACCGATTAAAATATCATTGGCACAGGGGCGCAGCATTTGGAATGGTGTGCCTTTTGGAGACGATATTTGTTTGGCTGTAATTAAATGGGAAGGTGTTCTGCTTAACGTAAGCCAACCGTTTGGGGTCTGTGACAATTTAATTTTACTATGATTTGAATTTAGAAATTCTAGAGATTTGATTTTGCGTCATGAAATTGAAATTCA
>JAYTOT010000106.1:0-9313 GCA_043747645.1 Pseudomonadota bacterium
GGTCATTTCATTTTCAGTGAGGAGTTCATGGGCCATTGGTGTCAGCCAGAAACCAGCGCCAAGAGCACCATCTTTCATCATAAAAATGGTAAACATTTCATCTGTGCCCACAATAGGACAGAGGAAAGAATCTTCAACCAATAAAAAATCTGAAAATGAAGACGCCTGAGAAAATAAATTTCGATTAGGCTTCACGGGGCGTGCTTCTGCAATAAAATCTAATGTTTTTTTGAACGCTTTTCTGATAAAAATTTGTGGCTTCAATTGAGTCAACACATTCATTTTGCAGCTCCGAGTTTTTTATGGGGTGATTTTCCTTCTTCTAGCCACTCCGAAGGCTCTATTTCAACGTAAATCCAGGTTCCTTGCATCCAATGACCGCCTGCCAGTATCTGGTCTGTCATCCACACGCGTTTGACAATGGGCTGACTTCGCATGGGAATTATTGATGCTTTTATTAAACCAGCGTTGCTATTTAGAGCTGCAGATTTTTCCGTTGAACCCTGTGCTGCTTTAGAGTCAGAAACATTTTCGCAAAAACTCGTGGGGTACAATCCAGACCTTTTATCGAGCTCGCATTCCGTTGGCGCACGAGAGACACAGGAGACTAAAGCTCCGCAAAAACAGAGGCCAAAAAATTTAAAAAATACTCTGAACATATCTATTCCTCCGTTTGAATTTGTGGGATTTTAATGGTTTCAAGCATGACAACGAAAACATCTTGTCCAGAACCGACGCCAATAGATGGCAATAATTCTTTGGCTTGCTCCAAGTACCATTGTGCCACCATGGCTCCGCCATCAATCATAGAACTGCCTGCGACAAATGCCGCTTTACTACCAGTAACATTCGCTGCTGTGGCTGCTTTATCGCTTCCAAAAATAGAAGTTGTTTTTTGCGCCTCTGCAATGGCAGAGCCCGCATTTTTGGCAATACTCGCCAATACCGCAGCCAATAACACTTGCCCTTGTTTAGAAATATAGGTTCCCGTAGCGCCGAAAGTATTGTCGCTTCCTGCCACAAATGCCTTTGCGTCACTTTTAAAATGCTCGCCATTTTCGCCAACACACGACAAATTTTCTGTTTCCATCATCACGCGTTCGGTCGACAAATTTGCACGAGCCTTTGCAATCATAAAACAATGCGAGAGGTCTATTCTTGTTTTATTGGGCCCTGTGAAAGCGTAATCTAGCTGCAAAAGCACTGGATATGGCTCTCTGGCATTGGCTTCTACACCCGAAACAATGCGTGCTTTAACGTGTGAGCCCGTAGGTAAAACAGTCGAAATATTCTGGTCGAAATTCTCAACTGAGCCTTGAGAAACGCCAAAAACTTGCAGTGGGGTGCCACTTTGAAGAGTGCGCTCAGTTGTGCTCGCTCGCACATTTTTTTGAGAAGACCTCGGATTTAAGGCAATCGCACCCTTAGAATTCCGAAGTGAATTGAGCTTCTTTTGGGCGCCTTTAAAACCAGAGTTGGTCTTAACTATGCCGGAGCTCTTGATTTGCGCCTGGGAGTCTAAATCCCCCATTGTCGTTGAAGGCTCTGGAAAAGTGGCTCCAGAAGGCTGGCCTGCGGCGGGAGTGATTGTAGTGGCCGGCGGTTGTCCACTTTCAAAGGCCCTTCTTTTTTCTTTGAGTTCCTTTTCTACAGCATCCAGCTCTCGCTGACGTTCTGATGTGATTTGCAAGGCCGTGTCGTCTGGTTGGGTGCGCTCAATGCGGCGTGGCACAGTGGGCATCAATTCACTTGCCAAGGCGACTTTGTTTTTCAAACCAAACAATGCCAGCCCTAAAGCACAATTTAATTTCCAATTTCTAGAAAAATAGTTTCTTTTGCCCCTGAAATTTCCGGTCATTTTTGACCTCCCAACAATTCTGATTCGGTTTTTGTGTGTGCAAAAGGAGGCGTTTTATTTATGCTCTCGTGCGAAAACTCTTGATTTAAAGATTTGCTAGAAGGGTCTGTTTGTCGCGAAACGACAAAAATTCTGGTCTTGCATTCAGGTGTAGAAATAAATCCGCAAGGTGTGAGGGTTTCTTTTTCTGCATGAATTAACACTGCTTTTGCAAGGTCATTTTCTTTTTCTATCAAATTCAAAGTAGGCAAATCGAGAGATATAGATTCCGAAGCGCTGTTGCGCACTTCCAGTGTGAATCCGCGCAAATCATTGCCAGAAAAAACGCGAATGATTTTTGCACTTAAATGTGGTTGCGACTCAAATGAAACGCTTTCATTTTTCACTTGCCTGGCATAATCACTGGCTTCATCGCGTATGAGAGCACTCATCATCGAAAGTTCTGCTTGCAAAAATCGAGAGGGTTTCTTTTTCTTAGAATCGCTTTGAAGAACCAATTCGTAGTGCTTGTCGGCATTTTCATGCGCTGAAAGTTCTATTTTTATGGTTTTTCCTGTGCCTAAGACAAACGTAACAAGCTCGGGGTGTGCATTCCCAAGGGGCCGAATTTGAAACAACTTGACGTCTACTTTTTCTCCAGTGGCCTTGTCTAAATCAGCTGCGACATCTTTGATTTCAAAATAAAGAGAGGGCGTAATTGTTTTCACCGGACCTGGAAACTGAATCAAACTGCCTGATAATTTGTCGACTGGAATTTTAATATCGTCATGACTCGGTACTATGATGAGCGAACCCCATGCGGCATTATAAAAATTGAGACAGAGAGACACTAAAGAAAAAACTAATATCTGAGTGGTGATGCGAAAACTTTTTCCAGCGTGTTTGTTCATTTTTGAGCTGTCCTTTCATTTTCATTATTGAGATGCATGGCAATCAATGTGTCTCCTTGCGACCTGGAGACCCATTCGAGGCGCTCGATGATCAAAAGAGATTCGTCAAATCTTTTTCCAGCAGATAAAGACACTCGTGGACGCAATTCCAGGTATAAATTTTCATCTGTTTCTTGAAGCATTGTTCCGTCGGCGTATTGCGTGCGCCTGCCTTGAATCAACAGAATATATTTGGCACCAAATTTATCGCTCCCCACGTGAATTTCCATGGGTTCAAATGCAAAGACTTGATCGACGCGCCTTTTATTCCACTCCGAAAACTTAGCTTCTGCATCGCGCATAAAGCGGCCTTTGAGTTCTGGCCCCATGCGCTCTGCCACCGTTTCAAAATGATTTTTTGCATTGCGATAGGTAAAATTTCCGGCATAGGTGGCCACAAATTCTGCAAAATCCTTCACCACAGCGTCTGGAATTAAATTTGGTCTGACCTTTATAAATTCTGCTGCGCCAGGAACCACAATGTATTCGCTGTTCATTTTCTGGAAAAGTTTATGATTTATCAGCACCGTGCCAGTCAAAAGACTCAAGACCGAAAACCCCGCACTCACTACAGCTAGAAGTTTCCATTTGTTCCGGTGCGACTTTAAAATTGCTATTTGACTGTCAAATGGCGGCAAGACTGCAATACGTTCTCTTGTTTCACTCGTCATAGGCTCTTTTTCCAATTGATTTTTTTTGCGCTGAATCAAAAAATTTAATATTTCACTTGTGTGCATTTTGACCTCAATATTTTTTATTTAAGGACCTAAAACGACAAAACGCGCTTTTGAAATGAAAAACGGATTGTCTCTCAATTCGGAATTCCACAGTCCCAATGACCAAACCAGATGTTTAAAATAATTTTTTGGAAACTGAGCTCGCATTTTTTTAGAAGAAATAACAACCACTAAAGCCATTGTTATTGCCACAAATGGCGATAGAAACCCTGGCATCACTGCCACGCTCATAAAAACCGTGACGCCATACAGAAAATCTTGAATTGTCACTCCAAATAAAAACATGAGATCTCCATTCATGGCTTTTTGAGTTGGTACTCGTTTGAATTCGGACACTCTGCTGGTATATTCGCGCACAAATCATCCTCCCATCTTAGACAGAGCAGCGACAATCTGCGGCATAAAAAACAATCCCGAACCGCCGACAAATGCCGGAATGGCGTGGTCCCAGTTGCGTTGACCCGCATTTTTGACCCCAACAAATGCCAGGCCCGCTCCCACTACTTTCGAAGAAAGAAATAGAATATCTTGGGCCGTGGAGGCCATATCTGCTATGAAAGGAAGGTCTTTCATCATAGATTTTCCACCCAAATCTATTTGCGCAAAAGCCACTTCTCCAAACAAAAAAACAGACACTATTAAAATTCCTAGAAACACTTCTGGCGACTTCTTAAACATGGCGAGACTCCTTAGTGATTACATTTCTGGGACCGAGAAAAGCTTTAATATTTCGGATTGAATGGCCTCATCTGACTGTGCGCCTTGCAGTTGCGCTGTTTTTTCGCGTCTTCTAAAAACCCAAGTCGGTGTTGCTGAAATTTGAAATTGCCTAGAAAGCGTTTTGGAATACGGCACCGAATTTTTATGCAATGGGGGCAAGGTGTCGCTGTCGAGTTGGATATAAGTGACTTGAATCCCTTGTCTTGCGAGAGATTCCACATGATTTTTTTCGGCCCTACAGTGCGTGCAAGAAGACTGGTAAAAATACATCAACTGTATTTCTCTCAAATTCAAATGTGCTATTTTTTTCTTCGCACCTTTTTTATTCTTAGATTTTTCGGCCTGTTCAATGCCCCTGCGCGCAGATAATTTTTGATCGAACTCTGCAATGAGCACTATTCTCTTCGCTTGCCAGGCCGCATATTTGTCTAAGTTTTCTGCTGTGGGGTTGCTGACTGCTTCGCGCAATGGTCGCGGTGCAATATAATCTCCGCCGTCGTCCCAGAATTCCGGACTGGATGGATTCTGGTAATTGTTCCAGTCAAAAGGCAAACTGTCTCTCTGCCGAATGGAAAAATGCGGTTGAGAAAATTCTGCATTCTCTGGAATGAGTTTCGTCTTTTTTGGAAGCTGAGAAGAGACTGACTTTCCTTCACTCCAATAATCAATGTCTTTTCCATTAAAATATGAGACATCATTTTTATTTTGAGCAAAACAATTTTCATTCACACCAGAGAATGAACTGAAGTAAATTACGAAATAACAAATTTTCTTATGCCAAGGAGGCAAGTTCCTGAACATTGATGAGCCCTTTTTTGACGAGTGCTATTGCTGCGGACAACAGTGATGACGAACACACAAGTTCTTTGGTTCCGGTTGCAGTTCGTTGAGGGGATATGAATTCAAACAGAAGTTCTCTGCCTTCTACGCCAGTTTGTGCACACCTTTCACATCCCAAAGAATTCATTGGAATGTGAAAATTTTCGTTTTTTTCAGTCATTTTATTTTTTTCATTGGCCGAAAAATCTGTCGGAAATAATTTTTGCAAAATTTCTGCGCCCTCTAAATCAGGCGATTTGCAATGTCTGCAGAGCCTAGGAACAAGCCTCTGTGCACAAATAAATGTGGCATTTGCACGCACTAAATTTTCGTCTACCCCCAGTGCCCCGAGGCGTGAAAACACATCGAGTGCTGAATTGGTGTGGAGAGTTGTGAGCACCACATGGCCTGTATTGGCAGCTTGAATCAATGCAGATGCTGTTTCACTGTCCCGGGTTTCTCCGACTAAAATATAGTCGGGATCTTGCCGCAGAAATGCTCTTAATCCATTGGCGAAAGTGAGCTTTTCAGAAACCTGAACCTGTGTGATTCCCGCAAGTGCATATTCGACGGGGTCTTCGAGGGTGAGCACTGAATATTTCAATCTGTCGATAGCCATGAGAGCACTCATTAAAGTGACTGTTTTTCCGCTGCCTGTGGGCCCTGTGACGACAATCAATCCCTGATTGCCATTCAATGCCTTTGTCAGAGACTCAAACGCATCTGCTGGCAAACCGAGTTTATCGAGAGAAAAAAGACTGTCGCGTGGCAATATGCGGACAACTATTTGCTCTGCTTCCCGTGCGCCCAATTGCACCGGTACGAGGCTCACACGGTAATCAGAATTTGTTGCCACTTCTGAAAAACGACTGTCTTGTGCAAAACCTTTCTGAAAAGCCAGTGTAGCTCTACGCTTCACTTCTTTAATAAGATCGTCCCAGTCTAAGGAAGCATTGATTTTGCGATACGTTTGCAACAAGCCAGACACCCGGAAACGCACCTCTCCGCCGCATTCTCGCGGTGCAAAATGAATGTCTGACACCTTTAATTCAGATGCTTTTTTAAGGTAGAAATCGAATGCTTCTGAAAACGCATGCTGTTTCTGGTGCGCTCTGTGTGGCTCTCTGACGGGTTCACTCACCACAAACCTCCTTGCCCATTAAGGCCTGTGCAAATGGCGGCATTTTTAACGAGATTAAGCTTGTGAGAAGCACTCCACGCACCAAATGTTTGTAGGGGCTCTTGGCAAGTGTCGCGCTTTCGCCAAACGGCAATGACATAGGTTCCCTTGCGTTCTGACAAAAGTGCGAGCTCATGAGCGGTGCGTTGTGCTACATTCTCTAGGGGAGCTGGCGATAAAATTGGAAATTGCACACCAGGTTTAAAGCAAGTTCCTGGAGCATTCTGAGGAAATACTATTTGCCATTTGTCGTCTGCACGTAGCTTCCAATTGTCATTTAAGTAAAAATCAGAAGTGGCCGAAGTAAACCGGTACGCCGCCTGCATGGCAGATAAAAGTGGGTCTGCCGTGACACTCCAGCCCGTACGAGGAAGCAAATTACCCCATGCTCCCATGCACAACTTCGAAGATATTTCCTGCGGCCCTAGAGTGATGGGAGCCAGGGTGTCGCCTGTGGGTCGTAAATTTTTTAGACTTGCTTCGATTAAACCCACTGGGCGTGCACAGACTTCTCCTGGGCTGTCTTGGAATGTTTTACCCACACCAACGCTTCCTGCGAGGCTCTTTGCGGCTTCTATTCCCCCTAAAAGAGTAGCGCCGTGTGGCGTGTTGCAAAGTGCAGTTCCCACGGGAGACCAGGCCATGGCATAGGGTGCATCTGCTAAATTGTAGTTCCACTGATCTGGCATAAATTCTGAGAGGCCAGCATAACAACTGGGTACTTCTGTGGCTGAAATTCCAGGCAATGGAGAAAAATTCCCCATTAAATTCCCGTAGGGCATCACTAAAATGCGCGCATGCCAAAAATTAGATTGTGTCACAGAATCTGAGAAGGAACGGGTGTGAAGTGGATGAATTGCGAGTGTTGAAGCTTTCCAATATTTATTCGCCAGCTGTAAATGTTGTTTGAGTAATAAGCCATCTGCGGACATAGTAAATACGCTTTGCCCTGGAGCAGTGGTGAGTTCAATAAAGAACTCTGGCAGCCACATTTGCAAATGATCACCAGGATACGTGACGCAGAGCGGACAAACACCTTTCATTTTGTGGCATCCGTTGCGACCTCGGATGACAGACCATTCTGCACATCCCGCAAAAGGAGCGCCTCCGGCAAAGCTTTGCAACACAAACGGTGGAGCTTTAAAAGTGCAGGCATTAAAGGGAGCTGTTAATAACGTTTGCGCTGAAATAATATTCATCGAAAAAAAATGTAACACGGTTATTGTAATTGAAAACGAAACTAAATATCTTGTTTTGGCACTATTCTTCCGTACAAATGTTTTCACAAAATTTGTCTCTCTGTTGATTTAATTGTTGCTTACAAAATCATTGTTTGAAAAAAATATTCAAGTTTTGCGAGCTCTGGCCTTGCAGAATCTTCGTCACGATGATAATTCCTGTTCATCATGATGAAAAATTAAAGTGTTCCAGTAAGCAATCATGCGAATTAGTTGTACAATATTAGTATGTACCGGAGGTATTCGTGAACAAAGACTTAGTTGCTGAAATGATCGACTCTTGGCTAGAAGAAAGACCAACGCGATCGATTACCGCTTTATCGAAATTGAGCGGCATGTCCGACAGCACGGTGCGCCGTGCTCAAGCCGGCACCACAAAACCCGGCCTCGATACCATTATAGATATTGGACGAGCGACTGGTAAAAACGAATTGATGATGAAAGCCGTTGAGAAATATTATCCAGGTTGTTCAGAGGTAATTTCTAAAGGCAAAATGGCTGCGGGAAACCCGATTGAATCTGATACCTCTGAATTTTTTGAATCTGGAATGGGTACCGTTTTATTCGTTTCGTTGTTTACCAAAAAAGGGATTTCTCGCAAAGATACGCTAGAAACGTACGGTGCCAAAGGAAATGAAATCGTCAATCGAATGATTGAAGCTGGAATTGCAAAAGAATCTAAATCCGGGCATCTTGTGGCAGAAGAAAAATGGTACTCACACCGTTCTCCGCAAGAAGTTTTGCGAGTGATGCGCAATTTAAATGTAGATTTTGATCACTCGTTAATAGGCTCACCACTGGCGCGCATGGCAGTACTAACTGAGTCAGTAAAAATGGAAGACGCGGCTCGAATTCAATTGATTTTAGATGAAGCAATCATTGAAGTTCGAAAAATAATGGATGAATCCGCTTCTACTGGAGACAACGTGGTTGCTGTTTCCTTTCTCATGCAAGCAATCAAATAAAAGGAGATTTAAGATGTTAAACAAATTAATTTTGACGATTGCGCTTGGATTAAGCATCGGCATTTCTCAATTTGCAAGCGCTGGTACTGTTGGAATTTACCGCGTTGGTGAAAACGAAATCATCGCCGTCGATTCCACCCAAGGCGAGACTAAAGTCACTATCCCGGCAGCATCACTCCATGCCATTTTGCAAAATGCAAAGCCCGGAGAGACTGTTGACTTGGCTGGCTCTGAGTGGGAAATATTAGATTCAAAAAATGACAGTAACTCTCTGCCTCTAAAAAACAAATTAGATAATGAAAATCAAATTAATATTGTGTCGCCTGAAAATGCACCGCTCAATCCTACCGGCAGCGGGCATGTCGATGGCAATGGTCATGTCGATGGCTGCCATGCAGTTCCAGAGTTGAAATAAAACAAGTTTTTTTGAATGTGTTGAGAATTCATTCTTCGACTATTTCAGCTTTGATTCCGCCTATGTATCCGCTATATATAACTGATTTCAAACCGGCCAAATTCGGAGGACCGACTAAATGAAATTCTTTTTGATTCTTCTTAGCACTTTAGTGAGTAGCTCTTCATTTGCTGGACAAGGCACAATAATGAAAGAAAATACGAGCAAAGCGTCTGTTCATCGAAATTAGCCTTTAATATTTTTTATGAAACAGCCTGATTTCGACAAATTGAGAGATTCTGAAATTGGGCAAAACCAGTTCACAATGTTCCTAGTTTTCTTTTCCTCCTTAGAGGCTTGCCTAAAATTATTTTCCTAAAACACCTACTAAAAAGGTATTCAATCCAAGAATGACTTCTGAAATATGACCCGGTATATTGTCTTTATTTGACAAGTTCCGAAAAAATGATTTC
>JAYTOT010000107.1:0-1069 GCA_043747645.1 Pseudomonadota bacterium
TCAACTGTTTCTTTGTCCAAAGAGGACCCAATAAATGTTTTGTAATCTGGATATCTTGCACGAATATAAAAAGGGTTGAGCTCCGCAAAAAAGTCAATAATTTTTGAATCTATGGGGAAATGCGGCGCCAAGATTTCAGCCAAGCGCACCAAATCATGCAAATAGGGAGGTTGAGTGCCTTGAAAAAACAAAATCTTTCCCTTCAGACTCTTTTCCATCGACTGCTGCAAATGAAAAGCTGCGTAAAGAAGCTTGCCGTTGGCGAGAGCAATTTCCGCCATTTGGTAGTCCTCTGAAGCAATAGAACGCCATTTAGATGCTAATTCAGATTTTTTTTCACTATCCATTTTAATTCGCTCCTACCAATTTTCCGATCGTTAGTAACTTACTTTATGCGGAATGTTTTTGCCAAAACGCCTCCCTCCATTTAAGGATCGCTTCCAAGGCGGCAGGGCGAAGATGCCAAACTACGACTTTTCTGCCGGCGCTGCGTCAACTATTACCATTCCCCACACTCAACACGCGTGGTGTTATTGTTTCAGATTTTGTTTATACGGCTTGGGTTTAATTCAGATTAATCCAAAAAAGACTTCTCGCTTTTTACTTCTAAAGATGCTAACTGTCTTATGCAGCAATTTTAGCGCGAAATGGTATTATCTTTAATTTCTAGCGATTCTGCAGCTCGTCGAATTGGATTTAAAGGAAACTGAACAGGTTTAATTGCTAAAAATTGATAAATCACACAATCTTTTTCACGGGTGAAATATGTTTACTTTTCTGGGACCCAATTCCGACTACGTTTTAAGAACACTTTTTAGCAGGCCCGAATACTCCGATTTATTGCAATCACTCTTGTCGGCAGTGCTCGGCCCCACGGTCGAAATATTAAGCGCAAAAGCCGTAAAAGTGGAACTGATTTTTTCTGAAGAAGACCGCTCAGGTACTTTAAATGCCGAAGTTTTAATGCAAAACAATCTGTCGACTTTTGTTGAAATTAATTTTGATAGAATAAATTTTGAAAGACAATGGGATATATATTTAAAACAACGCATTCAGTTAGCGGTGCGTT